>JBFHJY010000080.1:0-8633 GCA_041595655.1 Azoarcus sp. | reverse complement strand
TGCAACTCCGCAACCACAGCGCGTTGCTCACCGGCCTGCTTGTCGGCCGCGTGACGCCGCATCAGCACCGCGTCGCGTGCCGTAGCGGCGGCGCGCACGGCGTCACGGGCCCTGCGCAGGGCGGCTTCCGAAACGTCGTCCGCCAGCACGGCGAGCTGCGGGTGATCGGTTCCGCCGCACACCGGACACGGATCACCGGCCTCCAGCGCCGCGGCCAGTCGCCCGGCCTGCGCGGCAAGCCAGGCGTGCTCCACCTCGTCGAGCCGGTCTTGCGCCTCGACCTGCGCCACCTCGGCGTTGGTCACAGCGGAGACCGCCCGCTGCAACTCGGCCTCGGACTGCGCGAGGTTCTTGCGCGCCTGCGCCAGCCGAAGCAGCCTTTCCCGCAAAGCAGTGGCTTCACGCAGACGCTGCTCCAGAACCTCGACGCGCGCAGCCTGTGCGGAAACCTGCTCCCGCTCGGCGCGATGTTTCTGCGCACGCGCTTGCTCCGCAGCCAGGTCCTGCTCTGCCACTGTGCTGGCGGCTTGCGCAGCCTCGCGCTGTCTGTGCGCTGCGGCCTGCCGGGACTGTGCCCCGGCCAGCTCCGCCACCGGCTTCACCCAGGCTTCCAGCTCAAGCTGTCGCGCGGCCAGGGTTTCACGCTCCGGCGCGCGGGCCGTCTCCATGGCGAGCCTTGCGGCGGCATCGGTTTGTGTGCGCGTCGCCTGCTCGAGCTGCGCGATCCGCTCATGGCGGCGCTTGCCCGCGTCCTCTGCAGCGCGGGCAGCCTGTGTGCGCACTTCTTCCAGCGCACACAGGGCTGCGGCCTTGCACGCCGCATCGAGTTCGCGGCGCTGCGCGTCGACGGCGGGAGCCGCTTCGGCAAGCGAACGCTCGGCCTGCATGGCTTCGTGAAGCTCGCGCAACACCTGCGCCACGCTGCGACCACGCTCCAGCGCCGCGCGGGCGGCAGCCTCACGCTCACGAGCCGGCGCTTCGCCCGCCTTCAGACGGCTGAGCTCTTCGGCCAGATCGCCTCGTTGCGCGGCCAGCGCCTCCAGCGTGTCATGACCGGCATGGCGCAGCAGTTCGTCGCGCCGCACACGGTTCTCACGGCCGGCCTCTTCGAGCGCGCGGGCGCGGCGCTTGAGTTCGTCGGCGAGCGCGCGACAGATCTCGGTGCGGAACAGCGTCTGCAAAATAGCTTCGCGTTCGTCCGAACGTGCCACCAGCAGTTCGCGGAAACGCCCCTGCGGCAATACGATGACCTGGCGAAACTGCGCGCTGTCGAAACCGAGCAGTTCGCGCGCGGCCTCGGTGACCTTCTGCGGCTGCGAGGCGACGCTCTTCCATTCTGCGCCGACCAGGCGGTCGAGCTGCGCTTCGGGCTTGGCCTCGACCATGCCTTCACCGCGCTTCTTCGGGCGCAGCTGGGCCGGCGAGCGCCTGACGCGATAGCGCTCAGGACCGAGCGAGAATTCCAGCTCAACCTCGGTCGCCAGATCCTGCGGTGCGTGGTCACTGCGCATGGCGCGGGCTTCGCGCTCACCGCCGGAGGTGTCACCGTACAGCGCGAAGCAGATCGCATCGAGCAGGGTCGTCTTGCCGGCGCCGGTCGGGCCGTGGATCAGGAACAGCGCGCGTTCGCCGAGCAGCGTGAAGTCGACGCACTCGCGCCCGGCAAACGGCCCGAAAGCCTGCATGCTGAGGACCAGCGGCTTCACGGCGCCTCCCGCCCGGCGCGTTCGAGCGCCTCGAGTGAGGCATCGAGCGCGTCGGACGCAGCCGGGTCGAGCGCGTCACCGGCCACCTCGCGGTAGAAGTCGCCAAACAATGCACGCATGTCCAGTTTGCGCGCCCTCGCGGCGGCAACACCGACCTCGCCCGCATTGGTCAGCACCGTGCGCTCGCAGCCGAGCACATTGGGGTAGGCCTCGCGCAGCTTCGTCATCGGGTCGAGCAGCGCGCCACGGTCGTTGAGGCTGGCAAACACGTAGTCCTCGCGCGCAGCATCCGAGCGCGCGGCAGCCAGCACTTCTTCCAGCGTGCCGGACACGCGACGCAGGTCGCGGCGCGGCGACAGTGCGATGTGTTCGATCTTCAGTTCGCCCGGTGCGCCCAGCTCGACCAGCGACACGCTCTTGGCGTGGTCGGCCTCGGACAGCGAGTACTTCAGCAGGGACCCGGAATAGCGCACGTGGTCCGCGCCGGCACGCTGCGGGCGATGCAGGTGACCCAGCGCGACGTAATCGAAGCCTGCGAACAGCGCCGCATCGACCGCCCCGCTGCCGCCGATGGAGAGCGGACGCTCGGACTCGCTTTCTGCTCCGCCGGCGACGAAGGCATGGGCGAGCAGCACCGAACGCGCGCCGACCGGGTGCACTGCACGCACACGTTCGAGCAGCGCGGCCATCGCCGCCTCATGCCCTGAAATGTCGGCCGACAGCGCATCGCGCACAGCGGCCGGCTCGGCATAGGGCAAGGGATGGACGACCACGCGCCCCCAGGCATCGTCAAAACCCACGCCGGGCTGCACGGCATCGATGCGCCCCGCAATCGTCAGCCCGTGCGCGGCGAGCAGGCGCGCGCCGAAACCGAGGCGGTCGGGGCTGTCGTGGTTGCCGGCGATCATCACCACCGGCACGCCTTCACCCAGCACGATGCGCGACAGCGTGTCATCGAGCAGGCTCACCGCCTCGGCCGGCGGCACGGCGCGGTCGTAGACGTCACCGGCGATCAGCACCGCATCGGGCTTGGCCTCGCGCACCAGCGCCACGAACTGGTCGAGCACGTGGGCCTGATCCTCGATCAGCGAACAGCCGTGGAAGATCCGGCCGAGATGCCAGTCAGCGGTGTGCAGGAAACGCAAGGCGGGGCCTCCGGAAAGATTGGCCCCGATGATGGGAGGAACAGGCGGCGCGTGCAAGCCGCGCCACCACGTCAATCACAACACGCGCTCGATGGCCTCGCGCAACTTACGGTCGTCCGGCTCGACCGAACTCGGGAAGACCGCCACCACCTTTCCGTTGCGATCGACCACGTACTTGTGGAAGTTCCACTTCGGCTGCTGGCCGGACTGGCGTGCCAGTCCGCGGAAAAGCGGGTGGGCGCCATCGCCCTTGACCGGAATCGTCGCGAACATGTCGAAGGTGACGCCGAAGTTCACGAAACACACTTCGGCCGCCTTGGCCTCGTCCCGCGCCTCCTGATTAAAGTCATCGGACGAGAAACCGAGCACTTTCAGGCCCTTGTCGGCGTATTGCCGGTGCACCGCCTCCAGCCCCTTGAACTGCCGGGTGAAGCCGCAGTGGCTGGCGGTATTGACGATCAGCAGTGGCTGGCCGGCGTAGCGCTCGAGCTTCACGAGCTCGGGCGAATGCAGCCGGCGCAGTTCGTGGCCGAGCAAGGGATCGTCGCCGGCAACGGCCATCTGCGCGGTGCCGACGAGCGCGGCAGCAATCAACGGGAACATCCTCTTCATGCACGTTTCTCCGGTTGGGCGCGCCCCGTCGCGCGGGGCCTTTTGACAAATTCACGGGCTTCGACCACGCTTGCCCGCTTTCGTGCGTGCGGCGTTGCAACATGGCTGAACTCCTGTGGTACCAGTACGTCCTGATCGGGCTCATCTTCGTGTGGAGTGGTTTCGTCCGCTCCGGCCTCGGCTTCGGCGGCGCCGCGCTGGCCCTGCCCTTCCTGCTGCTGGTGGTGAATGACCCGCTGGTGTTCCTGCCCATCGTCGCCGTGCATCTGCTGATCTTCTCCAGCCTCATCGCGTGGAAGGGCCACCGCGCGACCAGGGCGCGCGCGAGCGACGACCCGGCTGCCTCCAACATCGACTGGTCGTATCTGAAGTGGTCGCTCAAGGTCATGATCGTGCCGAAGATCATCGGCGTGCTTGGCCTGCTGACGCTGCCTCCGCGCGTGATGAGCACCATCATCTTCAGCATCGTGATCGCCTACGCCATCGGCTACGTGCTCAACAAGCCCATCCGTTCGACCGGCCGCAAACTCGACTTCGTGCTGCTCTCGCTGGGCGGCTACGCCAGCGGCGCCTCCCTGATCGGCGCACCACTGATTGCGGCGGTGTACGCATCGCATGTCGCCAAGCACCAGCTGCGCGATACGCTGTTCGTGCTGTGGTTCATCCTGGTCGTGATCAAGATGGCATCCTTCCTGATCGCCGGGGTCGACCTGCAGCTCATCCACCATCTGTGGCTGCTGCCCTGCGCATGGGTCGGCCACCTCTTCGGCGAGCGTTTCCACAAACACATCGTGGCGGCAGAGACACCGCTGTTCTTCCGCGTGCTCGGCACGGTGCTGATCGTGGTCAGCCTGATCGGGATCTTCTGGTCACCGAACTGAACGCGATACACGTCACTGACGCGCCACGAACACCGGCAATCGCCACTTGAAGGCGATTGCCGCCAGGCGGATCAACAGCACCACCAGGCCGCCCGCCAGCGCCGCCCAGCCCGCCGCAACCCCCAGCGCGCCCAAGCCCACCAGCACCAGCGCACCGGCGAGCGAGGCCGTGGCATACAGTTCGCCCGAGAACACCAGCGGCACCTCGTTGCACAGCATGTCGCGCAGGATGCCACCGAACACGCCGGTGATGACGCCCATCAGGCACGCCACCATCCACGGCGCCCCCACCGCCAGCGCCGCCTGCGTGCCGCTCACCGTGAACAGGGCCAGCCCCACCGCGTCCGGCAACAGGAACAGGCGCGCTGGCAGGCGCACCAGCCGCACCAGCGCAAACGTTGCGAGCCCGGCCAGCACCGCCGTGATCAGATAGGAGGGGTCGGCAATCCAGAACACCTGCCGATCGAGCAGCACGTCACGCAGCGAACCGCCGCCCAGCGCCGCCGCAAGTGCGACCACCACCATGCCGAACAGGTCGAAAGGCTTGCGCCCGGCCTCCAGCACGCCGGATGCGGCATTCACCGCAACCGCCGCGAGTGCGACGACATGAAGTATCGGCACCAGATCCATGCGCAGTACGATAGCAGATCGACAAAAACAAAAACGCCACCTCTTGCGAGGTGGCGTTTCTGACTTGTTCGTGGCGCGCTCGGCAGGATTCGAACCCACTACCCCCTGGTTCGTAGCCAGTTTTTTCGCAACAGCCTGAACCATCCTGCAACAGGGTGGAACCATAGTTACTACTTCTTTTCAGGCACTTACATGATCTGACGTTTCTGCGCGTTTCTTGGCGTATCATCCAATCCCACAAAATCTTGTACCCAATCTTGTACCCTGGACCCAACCCTTTTGATCATTTTGAATATCCGAAACGGATTGGTGTTGTAGCTTATCGCGGCGCACCAACAAGCATGAAAATTCGCTCCACTCTGCAAGCTAGCCCGCTGCAGGCTCACTGGATGCGCCATGCCCAACAACCTCCGCCCACTTTGCTAGATCCGGAAGAGTAACAAAACATCATTGCCGCACTCGCGCTGGAGAGACTTGCGGGGTCGGTATGCCCTCCGCTTGATTGAACAATCAGTCACCACGCTTACAGAGAACTTGATCAGTTCTGCCCACGCATTTACCCGCGCCCTAGCCCCCCGTCGCCCGGCAGAACACCCGGGCCACTTCGGTTTTCGCCTTTCCCCGGCCCAAAGGGGGACCCATTCCCCCTGCTGGCGGTGATCGTTCATCCAGCACCAGTGGTTCTGTAATCCCGATCCGGCGGGTCATGCGCACCTGCCCCTGCGTTCAACGCCCTGTACGCATCCAGTAATTCTGTCGGTTCTGTCGGTTCGTGCGTCCCGCCGCTCTGCGACGGGACCTTCCTTTTCCTGTGTGCCGTCGCTTCACGCGCTCAGGCGGGGGCAGCACCGACACCCTGCCGCCCCGCCTGAGTGCGCTGCCCAGTACCGGTACACCCGGTACTGGGCGTTTTGATCCTTGACGGCGCAGCACCTTGTCCTATCCAACGTCACGGCCTCCTTGCGAGGCCGTTTCCATTTCTGGAGACCGTCATGCAAGACATCTACACGCGTATCACCAACCAGATCATTGCCCAGATCGAAGCGGGCACTGTGCCGTGGGTGAAGCCCTGGTCGCAGGAGGCCGATCCGTTGCCGCGCAACGCCGTCTCACAGCGGCACTACCGGGGCATCAACATCCTGCTGCTCGCCGCCGCTGCCTCCGAACAGGGTTTCACCGACAACCGCTGGCTGACCTTCCGTCAGGCCAGTGCGCTGGGCGCGCATGTGCGCAAGGGCGAACGCGGCACACCGATCGTGTTCTTCCGCTGGCTCGAAGCCGATGACGCCGCTCCCGGCGAGGAGGCGGCACGGCGCGTGATCCCGCTGCTGCGCACCTTCACGGTGTTCAACCTCGATCAGATCGAAGGCATCGAACGCGAGTCCCACGCCGCGCCGACGTGGACGTCTGAGGAGCTTGCCGAGGATCTGATCACCGGCTCGGGCGCGGTGCTCGAGCACGGCGGCAACCGCGCCTGCTATCTGCCCGAGCGCGACGTCATCAAGCTGCCGCCGCCTGCAGCGTTCAGTGACGCTGGCGGGTACTACGCCACGGCGCTGCACGAACTGGCGCACTGGACCGGTCACCCGAGCCGCTGCAATCGCCCGCTGGGGCGTCGCTTCGGGCTGGAGGCCTACGCCTTCGAGGAACTGGTCGCCGAGATGGCCTCGGCCTTCCTGTGCGCGCACTGCCGGCTCGATGGCCAACTGCAGCACGCCAGCTACCTCGACAGCTGGCTGGCGGCCTTGCGCGGTGACAAGCGCCTCATCTTCACCGTGGCCTCTCAGGCGCAGAAGGCGAGTGACTTCATCACCGGCTACGTTGCCCCGGAGAGCGAAGCGGCCGAGCAGGTGGCGGCATGAACACGCTCTCCACTGCGGCGCGCAGCGCCATCATCAACCGTGCGCTCGAACTGCTCGCCTGCGAGGTGCGTTCCGGTGCGGTCTTCGACAAGCCCGACGCAGTGCGCAACTTCCTGCGCATGAAGATCGGCCATCTGCCGCACGAAGTCTTTGCGGTTGTGTTCCTCGATGCCCGCCACCAGGTGATCGAAACCGTCGAGTTGTTTCGCGGCACGCTCACGCAGACCAGCGTCTATCCGCGCGAGGTCGTCATCGAGGCGCTCAAGCACAACGCTGCGGCCGTGATCCTGGCGCACAACCATCCCAGCGGCAGCCCGGACCCATCACGGGCCGACGAGGCGCTGACCTCAACCCTGAAGCGGGCCCTCGAACTCGTCGATGTCCGAGTGCTGGACCACTTCATCGTCACTCGCCAGCTCGTGGTGAGTTTCGCCGAACGCGGCCTCATCTGAGTCGCGCTCACCCCCATGGCGCCCGTGCGGAAATCCCTCCGCCGGGCGCTTTGTCGTTCACAAAGGAGCATGTCATGGAACACCCAGAGAACCCTTTCCGCAAACTGTTCAACATCAACGTCGCGCCGCACGTCGAGAAGAAAGGCGCGTTCAGCTACCTGAGCTGGCCGTTTGCCGTGGCCCAGCTGCGCCTGGCCGATCCCGCTGCCACGTGGGAGGTCAAACGCTTCGAGGGGCTGCCGTATCTCATGACCGACCTGGGCTACTTCGTCGAAGTGAGTGTGACGGTGGCAGGCCTGACACTGTCGCAGATCCATCCGGTGCTCGATGCACGCAACCGCCCGATCCAGGTGCCTTCGAGCTTCGACATCAACACCAGCATCCAGCGCTGTCTGGTCAAGGCCATTGCGCTGCACGGGCTGGGGCTGTCGATCTACGCCGGAGAGGACCTGCCGGACCTGGACGCCTCCAACGAGGCCAAGAGCGCCGCAGACGCGCCCCCGAGCACGCCGGGTCAGCGCGGGCCGGTGCGCGACTTTGTGCCGCCCACAGCGCGCCGTACGCCGTCCGAGGAGCCACTCACCCCGAACCAGCTGCGCTTCATCCAGCGCCTGCTGGCCGAGACCGGCCTGCCCGAGGAGAACCTGCTCGGTTTCTTCGGCTACGACGCGCTCGAAAACATCCCCAAGCGCGACGTCAATCGCGTCATCCAGGCACTGGAGCAATCCCGCCGCAAGGAGGCTGCATGATGGGCAAGATCATCCAACTCGTTCAGGGCTCGCCCGAGTGGCACG
Organism: Azoarcus sp.; assembly: GCA_041595655.1. Lineage (GTDB taxonomy): Bacteria > Pseudomonadota > Gammaproteobacteria > Burkholderiales > Rhodocyclaceae > Pseudazoarcus. The sequence continues at coordinate 551 of JBFHJY010000080.1, read as the reverse complement.
CTCACCGGACGCTGCACCGCAACGCCAGCGAAACCGCCGCCGTGATGGGCGACGACCCCTACACCACGCCCTATCAGCTGTGGATGGTGCGCAGCGGCCGTGCCGAGGTGGCGGTGACCCCGCCCATGCGGTACGGCACGCAGCTCGAACCGGCCGCCCGCGCCGCCTACGAGGCGCTGACCGGCCGCGTAGTGCAGCCCTTGGTGATGGTCGATGGCGACTACTCGGCCAGCCTTGACGGCCTGACCCTGGACGGCAGCCTGGCCATCGAGATCAAGTGCCCGTACAACGGGCGCAAGTCCGCTCTGTGGCAAGAGGTCGAAGAGGAGCGCGTCCCACGCCACTACTGGTGGCAGCTGCAGCACCAGCTGATGGTGTCCGGTGCGGACAGCGCGCACTTCTATGTCTTTGACGGCAACGAAGGCCTGCTCAGAACCGTCGAACCCGACCGACAGGCCTGGGAGGCGCTACGTGGAGCCTGGGACCGTTTCATGACCGATCTGCAGGACGACGTCCCCCCACAACTGACAGAACGCGACTGTCAGACGCGC
>JBFHJY010000079.1:0-8716 GCA_041595655.1 Azoarcus sp. | reverse complement strand
CGTCGAGCCATACCCGGTCGCCGAGACTGGCGGATTTGTAGAACCCGGCGTCGATCGTGCGGTTGTCGGCCCCCGAAGTAAGCACGACAGTGTCGGAAACCAGCCCGTCGCTATCGACGGCCGCGCCCCCCTGCTGGCGCGGGCTCACCGCATCGAAGCCGGTCGGTGTCGTGAATGTCACCTGATAATTGCCCGGCACCAGTCGGCTGAACAAGTATTTGCCCTCGGCGTCGGTAGCAACCGTCCGTGTCACGGCGAAACCGAAGGCGTCGGTACCCGTGAGGGTAACGGTCGCACCGGCGATGCCCTCTTCGTTTGCATCCTGAATGCCGTCGGCGTCCCGGTCGTGCCAGACGAAATCGCCGAGCTTCGCGAACCTCGTCTCGATGACGAGTGGCTGCGCAATGCCGCCGTTATAGGGGTTCTGCCACTGCGCGAGGACCGCAAACGTGTCGTCGGCGCCGGGGGAAAAACCATCTCCCGTGGTCAGGGCGTTATTCACCAGCGTCGAAACGTCGGCCTCCTGTACATCGGCAAGTACCAGCCCGAACGTACTTCCCGAGGACGGAGTTACGTCGTAGCCGAGAATCCGCCACAACGCGACTTGCACCTCGGACCAACTGAACCCGGAGCCCACGTCGGCCGTATAGCGTTGATTCAGCAGCCAGTTGACACTGTCGAGGCGCCCTATCGCGTCTGCGGCGCCAAGGCTCGAGCCATTGAACAGAGTGCTCGGCAAGGCCGAGTCGGGCACCGTGTAAGCCGGCCCCGAGTAGCTCGAGTACAGGTTGACCGGCCCCTTGAACGACGCGTTGATCGGCTGCGTCACGTTCAGACACCAGGCATCGAACGATCCGACGAAATACGGGTTGCCCGTCAGGGTCGCGTCCCAATAGCTCGGAACGCCGGATACCGAAGAGCCGAAGGGGGCGGGTCGACTAAGAGCGGAGATGTTGGCCGAAAGGAACATTGGGAGACTCCTGAGACACGCCCCGAAACGGACGCACAGATTATGCCGGTGAGATGACGCGCGAGCGGCGTACGGCTCGCCATGAACTCAAGTGATCAATCAGGGATTTCCACCGAAAGAAAACGCTCCGTCCGTCGATGCGGCATCCGGAGCCTTCAGGCGCCATTCGAGGCCACGATCTTCACCGCGGCCGTGAGTTCAAGGCATTTTCGACGAGTTGCGAAAAATTCTCGATCGGGCCACCGCCGGCACCCGAGTGCCACCCGGCAGCCCCGGATCGATTACTTCTTCTTGCGAAGCGCGACCGCGATACCCGCTACCGCCGCGATTCCCATCAACGCCAGCGAGCCGGGCTCTGGAGCCGACCCGTCATCGACCGCGAAGGCAGGCAATGACAGGGCGAAAAGGATCAGCGAAGAAACTACCGTGCGCATATGAATCTCCTTGGTCGACGGAGGGATCTGTCGGAAAAATTGACACGAAGGGCCGAACACCCAAGCATCGGCATGTTTCGAGCAATATACATGCCAGTTATATGCGAATGACTTTATCGACGCGTTCAAGCCCGCGGCACTACTTGGCTTCCACGAGAACCCATAGGCATCTCACCCTGAATGCCGGATGCCTAGACCGATCGAGGCCTGTAAATATTCTCGACAAACGGCTGCGTATGGCACGCAGAGATGGGCGACGCGAACCCATCCGGCAGGGCCGGACGCCGACCGGCCCCTTGCATCGCGCGTCAACCGTCGATATTCGCGGACTTACCGCGAGGGCAGCGCCGACACGGCCGATCTCTTCGCTCGGGCCCAGTCGATCTCGTAGCTTGGTCGCGACCCCGCATCCTGGAGTCGGATCGGCACCGTGATCATGCTCAACGCTTGGCTGCCGTCGCTCTGCGTACCCTCGGCCAGGATCATTCTCCCGGCATAGTCGAAGCGACCGTCGCCGATGTCGATGCTGCCGCTGCCGGCAAGCTGCAGGCGGGGTGAGCGCATGGCGACATTGCTGCTGCTGGCCACGCCGTCGCTGATGCCGAAAACCGCAGACAGGTGGGTGAAATCGGTCATGCGCTGCAGATCGGCATGCTGAAGCTCAAGGCGCGCTGCACGCATCAGCGCGCGCGCTTGCGCCGGCGAACGCCAGAGGTCGAGGCCCATCAACACCCCGTCGCGCACATCCAGGCTGACCACGCCTTCGAGCGCGCGACGGCCCCGCGCGGACGTGCCAGCTTGCGTCGAGATCTGCATGTGCAGGCGTCCGGTGCCGGCAACGATTCTTTCATTGAAGGCGTCGCGTAGAAGCGGCTCCATCGCGACGTCAGCGAGATCGGCCTCGAAACCGAATCGGTTGCTGTCGGCATCGGCGAACACGCTGCTGTTCAGTCTTCCGCCGTACAGGTCCGCAGCCAGAAAGGCGACATCGAGGCGGCCGGCGCCAGCCCTGGCCGTCACGTTGAGCGCGTTCGCACTGAGGCCGGCAATAGTGAGCGCTCCGATCCGCGCCCGACAGGAGACGTCGAGCCGACGCAGCGGCGAAAGGTCGATCATCACGTCGCTGGCGGCCGGGATCACGGGCACCACCTCGCCGACGGCGGCCGAGGGTTTCCGTATATAGCGATCGACGTTCAGGCGCTCGGCATCGAGTTCGACGCGGATCCGCGGACGCTCGAAACCGGCGATGTCGACCCCGACCTCCATCGCACCGCCGTCGAGCCTTCCCTCGAATTCCATGCCTGCGGTCTGCGCCGCGACGTTCGTCGCAATATGCCCGGTGAGCGCTAGCGTGATCCTCTCGGTCATCCCGGGATCATCGACTGTCACGTCGCCGTCGATCGCGTCCATTCGCAGGCTTTGCGCCTCGAGCGAGAACTGCGCCGAACTTGTCCAGCGCGCGGTGATCGTGCGTTCGTTGCGCTTGTATTCGGCATTGGCACGTACCGATCCGACCGTCAGTTGCGCTGGCGTGCCGGCGATACCGTCCAGTGCCAGCATCACTTGCAACTCGCTCTTGCCGGTCGGCCACAACCGAACGCGAACGCCGTCGGCCGCGATCGAGTCGGCAAAGGAGAATCGTTCCACCTCGAGGTGCAGGTCGAAGGCGCTCTTGTGCGAGCTTCCGCTCACGCGCGTCTCCAGCGACCGCAGATTGAAGGTCCCGGACTCGAGATCGAGCCCCAGCGTGGTGGACAAGGCCAGCACGCCGCGCACCTCACCACCCGGCGCATCGAACGCCGCCGAAAGCTTCAGGGAAGTGCTGGGCTTGGGCGCCAATCGTTCCGTGCTCAGATTCAGCCGCGAGACGATCAGGGCGGGACGTCCGGCGTCGACCACGGTCACGCGCGCGTCGATGAGCTCGACGCGACCGAATTCGAAGCTTGGCGCGGCCCCTGACCGGCGACCGCCCATTTGGGCCGATGCCGCCAGGTCGCGACCAATCAGATCATCGATGTTGCTGCGCCCGTCCGGATGTCTTTCGATATTGGCGGACAGGCCGGTGACGCTGACCCCGTCGGCCTCGAACCTACCGGCAAGCAGCGGCAGGAGCGCCACGCCGATCCGCACACTGTCCATCCGAGCGAACGTCCGTGCCGATTCGCGCTCGGACAGCGAAGTCGCCGGCAGTAAGACGGAAACACGCGGAAACAACGACAAGCCCAGATCGCCCTCGATTCTCAGCGTGCGATCGAGATTGGCGCGAACCACCTGCTCGACCTGTGTCTTCAGGGCGTTGACGTCGACGAGCGCCCACACGACGGCGCCGAACAGGAAGAACAAGACAAGCGCGGCGCAAGCGGTTCGCAGGAGTATTCGAGGCATCGGTCAGCCGAGTTCGGCGGGCAGTATTTCGGGCCAATGGAGATCGGCAGCGGGCATTGCACCGACTTCGTCGCCGGTCTCGGAGGCCCCGCGCATCGCCGCTATCGGTGCGCGATAGCCGGCGCTTCAGCCTGGCGGGCCCAAAAACTGCTCGATGTCGGCAATGATTTCGTCGACGTCCGTTCCGGCCGCCGCCTGAAGGCGCAGGCGCGCCAACAGATATTCATAGCGCGCCTGGGCCATGTCCCGTTTGGTGAGAAATACCTGCCGCGAAGCGTTGAGCACGTCGGCGGTCGTGGCGAGGCCCGCCGAAAGTTGTCTTCGCGAGCCCTCCAGAGCGACCTCGCTCGCATCGATCGCATTGGCATAGGCGAGCACGCGTTCCGCTCCGCTGGCTACAGCACGATACTGTCGTTCGATCTCGAGTTGGAGGGCGGCCAGTTCTGCGTCCCTTTCGGCCAAGGCCCTGCTTCTGAGCGCGATAGCCTGGTCGGTTGCGGCATTCACCCCCCCGCCGCTGAACAAGGGCAGGGTAAGCTGCACGCCTATCGTGTACAGCCGCGTTTCCTGATTCAGCGTACTGATCGATTCGTTTTCGCTTGCCGAAGCCGACGCGACCAGGTCAATCCGCGGGGCATGGCCCGCCCTGTTGCGCTGGATCTCCAGCGCGGCAACCTCGAGGGCCTCCTGGCGCGCCCGCAGTGCGGGACTATTGGTCGTTGCAGCCAGAAGCCACTGCTCGAGGCCCTCGGGCAGCAGCGGCGGCGGGCTGAAATCCTCGGCGGGAACGACAAGCGGCAGGCGGGCCTCGCCGGTAATGTTGTTCAGCCCCCGCTGGGCGACCTGCGCCTGGTCCTGCGCCTCGAGCAGTTGCGCCTCGGCGAGGTGCGCGCTTGCCGCTGCATCGGCGATGTCCACGCGTGTCCCCTCGCCACCGCCGAAGCGATGCTCGGCCAATCTCAGTTGCTCGCGGGCGGCATCGAGTTGCGCCACGGCCAAGGCCACGACCTCGTCCGAAAGCAGGCGCTGGAAGTACGCGGTCGTCAGGCGATCCGCGAGCTGCAGCCGGTTGGACTCGAACTGCGCCTCGGCCTGGGCAAGCTGAAACTTCGACTGTCGGTACCGCGCGATCGCTTCGAAGTTGAGCAGCGGCGCGCGCAAGCTCAGTTGCACCACCGGCGAGCGGTAATCCAGATCCTGCCGAACCGAGCCGCCCGGTGCGCCCGAGATATCCCGCCAGCCCCTACTGCTGGATCTGCCCGCGGACAGGCTCAGAGACGGCAGCAGGCCCGCCCGCGCCAGTGGCACGCCGTAGCCGGCCGCATCGCGTTCATGCCTCGCAGCCCTGTACTGCGGATCATTGACCTGTGCGCTGGCGAACGCGCGCTCGAGCGCGCCGGTCGCGCCGGCCGGCGCGCTGGCACCCAGTCCTGCCAGCATCAGCAGGACGACGATCAGATTTCGGCGCATCACGGCTCGGTCAGGGACCGGTTCAGGCGGTCGGTAAGCGGCTTGGCGAGATAGTTCAGCATCGTCCGCTCGCCCGTGCGAATGAACACTTCGGCCGGCATGCCGGCGCGGATCTCGTGGTCGCGCAGGCGTTTCATTCCCTCGGGGGTCACTTCGATGCTGGCCTTGAAATACGGAATCCCATCCTTGGGCTCGAGCAACACGTCGGCCGACACCTCCAGCACGCGGCCGGGAACGTGCGGCGTCGTGGCCTGGTTGAACGCGGGGAACAGGATGTCGACCTCCAGACCCGGATGAACCTTGTCGATCATGTGGGGGGCAATCTGCGCGTCGATTTTGAGCGGCTCGTCTACGGGCACGATTTCCATCATCGGCGAGCCCGCCGCCACGACCCCGCCGATTGTGTGCACCGCAAGTCCAACCACGATGCCATCGGCCGGTGACAGGATCTCCATGTTCGCGAGCTCGAACCTCAACGCGTCCAAGCGACTCACGAGTGCGGCCGAGTCGCGCTGCACGTCGGCAAGTTCGGACTCAACCTCCTTGCGCAGTTCATGCTCGCGCGCCAAAATGCGGGCGCGCAACTCGGCGATCTGATAGCGCGTCCGCCCAAGATTGCCGGTCTCCTCGCCTAACAGACCGATCAATGCGCTCATTGCGCGCTCCTGCTCCGACAGGCGGTTGCGCGGCAGGAAACCATCCCTGACAAGTTCGCGCTGTGCCTCGATTTCTTCCGTGAGCAGGCGCATCTGCTCGCGCCGGGCGCCCATCGATGCCTCGATTCCCCGCTGCTGCGCCGCCAGCCCGCCGATACTCTCCCGCATGACGTTCAGTTCACTCTCGTAGGCGCGCTGCCGGGTGGCGAACAGTTCGCTCTGCAACGCCATCGCATTGACGGCGCGGGGGTCGGCCTGCTCCTTGCGGAGCGGTCCGGGAAAATCGATCTGCGGCTGCCCCAGGCGCTCTGCGGTGAGCCGCGCCTCGACAGCCATCACCGAGAACCATTGCCCGCGCGCGATATCGAGTTGCGACCGCGCCTGCGTGTCGTCCAGGCGCACCAGCATCTGCCCTCTCTTGACAAGATCGTTGTCTTTGACCGCCACTTGCGCAACCTTCCCCGGGACCAGCGGCTGCACCGCCTTGCGATTGCCCGACACCACGACCGTGCCCGGCGAAGAGACGCCCGCATCGAGCGGGGCCACTGCCGCCCACGCCATGAATCCGCCGAATCCGGCGACGACGAGCAGCCATCCCCAGCGTCGTGGCCGCGCATCGTCGAGATCGAGCGGGCTATTCGCTGCTTTCGATTCACCAGTCGGATCCGCCTTGCGGATGGATTGATCTGCTGAAGCCAATGTCATCGTTCGCTGCTCATTGAGTGACGGATCAAACGAGGATCGATCCGCGCGGCGGTCGATTCACGCGCCTACCGCCGCTGCATGCGAGGGCGCGGCACCGGCTACCGATGTCATGCGCTGGACCGGTGCACCTGCAGCAGATTTCGCATGCATCGCCTTGAAGACCTCGTCGCGCGGTCCGAAGGCGGCAAGCGCACCGTCGGCGAGTACGAGCACCTTGTCGACGACTGCTAGCGTCGACATCCGGTGCGTGATCAGCGCCACGGTCGTGCCGCGGGCCTTGAGCCCCTTGATCGCCTCGACCAGCGCCCGCTCCCCGGTGTCGTCCAGATTCGAATTGGGCTCATCGAGAACGACGACCGCAGGATCGCCGAATAGCGCCCGCGCCAGTCCGACGCGCTGGCGCTGTCCGCCCGAGAGGCTGCTGCCGTCGGCGCCCAGCGGCGTGTCGTAGCCTTGGGGCAGGCGCAGGATCTGGTCGTGCATGTCGGCCCGCCTGGCCGCCTCGACCACCTTCTCGGCATCCACGATGCCGAAGCGCGCGATGTTCTCCGCAACCGTGCCATCGAAGAGTTCGATGTCCTGCGGAAGGTAGCCGACATGCGGGCCAAGTTCGTCCTTGTTCCAGTCGTACACCGATGCCCCATCCAGCCTCACGCTGCCGGCCGCCGCCGGCCAAACGCCAACCAGCAGCCGCGCCAGCGATGACTTGCCCGAGGCGCTCGGCCCGACGATCCCGATCACCTCGCCGGGTTCGATCGAAAACGCGAGATTCCCGAGAATCAGTCGCTTCGCTCCGGGAGCGACGGCCGAGACGCCCTCGACCGTGATCCGGCCTTGGGGCCTTGGCAGGCTCATGCCGCGGACGCGCGGCGCAGAGATGTCGAGCAGCTCGCGCAGGCGCCCATAGGCCTGGCGGCCGGACACGATCTGTTTCCAGTGGCCCACCAGCAGTTCCACCGGCGCGAGGGCGCGGCCAACCAGAATCGAGGCGGCGATCATCATGCCGGCCGTGAGTTCGCCGTCGAGCACGAGCAGTGCGCCGAAGCCGAGAACGAGCGATTGCATCGCGATGCGCACGAACTTCGTCGCGCCTCCGAGAACCGCCGCCTGGTCGCTGGCCTTTGCCTGCGACTGGAGCTGCTGGCGATGCAGCTCGTACCAGCGCGCACGGATCTGCGGCAGCATGCCCATCGCCTCGATGACCTCGGCGTTGCGCAGGTTGTTCGTCAGCGCCTGATGGGACTGCAGCGAGAACTTCTGCGCTTCGTCCAGCTTGGGCTTGGACACCCGCTCGTTGATCACCGCCAACGCGATGAGGACAATCGCGCCGACAAGGGAAAACCAGCCCAGCGCTGGCGACATGAAGAAGATCACCAACAAATAGATCGGCAGCCAGGGAGCGTCGAAGACCGCCAGCGGTGCCGCGCCGGTCACGGTCTGGCGGATCGTGTTGAGGTCGTGTATCGGCTGAGCGGTATTGCTTCCAGGCCAGCGCAGGTTGCGCTCGAAGGCAGCCGTGAATACGCGGGTATTCAGCTGGGCATCGAGCCTCACCCCTACGCGCACAAGAACCCAGCCGCGCACGCTCTCGAGCGACACCATGAACAGGTACGCGCCGACGACCAGCACGCTGAGCACCAGCAGCGTCGTTTCGTTACGGGATCCAAGCACGCGGTCATATACCTGCAACATATAGATCGCCGGCGCCAGCATCAGCAGATTGATGAATCCACTGAATGCCCCGACAGTCAGGAGAGCACGGCGCACGCCCCTCAATGCCGCACCCAGTTCGTCCCGTCGGTCGTTCTCCGCGCCTTGATGCCGGCTACTGACGCTCATCTTGGGCCCGCTCGATTCTTGAGAACATGCATGAAGAGATCCTTGCAAACGCGGACAACGAAGAATCGCTCAGGGAAGACGAATTGCGCCGCGCCGCGGCCAATATATGGCAATTGGGGACATGATCCAAGCCCGGGATTCAGGATCCGCCCCGTGCGGCGCAGCTGATTGCGGAAAACGGCAAGCCGTGAGCCCGGGCGCCGTTCAGATCCGGCGTACGCGCAAAAAGGGCCTGCATCGCTGCAGGCCCTTGTCTT
>JBFHJY010000078.1:0-8861 GCA_041595655.1 Azoarcus sp. | reverse complement strand
GCGGACCACCAGCGGGCTTGCCCGGGGGGGTCCGTGCCAGACGGCCGGCAGGGGCCGCATCGACGGCACTGGCGCGCTCGCCGATCTCGCTCAGAATGCCGACACGCGTCGCCAGATCACGCGCCTCGGTCTCGAGCTGGGACATGCGCCCGTTCAGTTCGCCGAGGCGGTCGATCAGCATGCGGCTTTCGAGCGAGACTTCCCGTACGACGACGGTCGGCGGTTCCGGCGCAGTCACCACGGGCACCGCACGACTGACGCCATAACCGATCGCGGCGCCGGCGCCGAGCAGGACGATCACGCCGCCCGTCAGCATCGTAACCAGCGCGCGCAGGCTGACCGAGCGCGGCCGGGAACTGGCCACCGAGCGGGTTGAGAGAATTACAAATGCCATCCACGTCCTCCGGAAGTCATTGTCGGGCCATCAGACCGACGACAACGGGACAGTGTGACGGCAACTTGATTGGCAGCAATCAATATCCGTCACAAGTTAATCCTGTGAAGTCTAACACCTAAATTCCGCAGGTCGACAAGGGGAAAAATGCCCGGATTCCGGAGATCCGCATCAAACCACGTCAGAAAGCGCAACCGGGCGCATTTGCGCCCGGTTCGACGGAATCCTCGGGATCAATGCCTGCCGTGTTCCGCCAACGCCAGCCAGGTATCGACGACGGTATCCGGGTTGAGTGAAAGGCTGCGAATCCCCTCGTCCATCAACCATTCGGCGAAGTCCGGATGATCCGACGGTCCCTGCCCGCAGATACCGACATACTTGTCGGCCTTGTTGCAGGCGCGGATCGCCATCGACAGCAGCATCTTCACCGCCGGATCACGTTCATCGAAGGCGTGCGCCACCAGACCGGAATCGCGATCGAGCCCAAGCGTGAGCTGCGTCAGGTCATTCGAGCCGATGGAGAAACCGTCGAAGCGCTCCAGGAAGGCGTCGGCCTGCAAGGCGTTGGACGGAATCTCGCACATCATGATCAGACGCAGGCCATCCTTGCCACGCTCGATGCCGTGCTCGGCGAGCAGTTCGATCACCGCATCGGCCTCGCCCAGCGTGCGCACGAAGGGGATCATGATCTCGACGTTGGTGAGTCCCATGTCGTTGCGCACCTTCTTCAGCGCGGCGCACTCCATCTCGAAGCAGTCGCGGAAGCTCTGCGCGATGTAACGCGAGGCGCCGCGGAAGCCGAGCATGGCGTTCTCTTCCTCCGGCTCGTAGATCTCGCCGCCAAGCAGCTTGCGGTACTCGTTGGACTTGAAGTCCGAGGTGCGCACGATCACCGGCTTGGGCCAGAACGCCGCGGCGATGGTGGCGACTCCCTCGGCCAGCTTGTCGATGTAGAACTGGCGCGGGCTGGCGTAGCCGCGCGAGCGGCGCTGGATCTCCTCGCGCAGGCTGGCCGGCACGCGGTCGATGTCGAGGATGGCCTTGGGGTGGATGCCGATCATGTTGTTGATGACGAATTCCAGCCGCGCCAGGCCCACGCCGTGGTTCGGGATCTGCGCGAACTCGAAGGCCAGCTCCGGGTTGCCGACGTTCATCGTGATCTTGAGCGGGATGTCGGGCAGGTTGCCGGTGTCGGTGGTGATGACCTCGTAGTCGAGCTTGCCGCGGTACACGTAGCCGGTATCGCCCTCGGCGCAGGAGATGGTGACCTCGCTGCCCTCCTCCAGCACTTCGGTGGCGTTGCCGCAACCGACGATGGCCGGGATGCCGAGCTCGCGCGCGATGATCGCGGCGTGGCAGGTGCGCCCGCCACGGTTGGTGACGATGGCGGCGGCACGCTTCATGACCGGCTCCCAGTTCGGGTCGGTCATGTCGGTGACCAGCACGTCACCCGGCTGCACGCGGCTCATCTCGGAAGCATCGGCCACCACCCGCACCGTGCCGGCGCCGATCTTCTGGCCGATCGCGCGGCCCTGCGTGAGCGCCTTGCCGTAGGTCTTGAGGCGGTATTTCTCCATGACGTGGGCAGCCGCCTGCGACTTCACCGTCTCCGGGCGCGCCTGCAGGATGTAAAGCTTGCCATCCTCGCCGTCCTTGCCCCATTCGATGTCCATCGGACGGCCGTAATGCTGCTCGATGATCACCGCGTAACGGGCCAGTTCCAGCACGTCCTCGTCGGTCAGCGAGAAGCGGTTGCGGTCGGCTTCCGGCACATCGACGGTGCGCACCGACTTGCCGGCCTGACGTGCGTCGGTGAACTCCATCCTGATCAGCTTGGAACCCAGACTGCGGCGCACGATGGCCGGCTTGCCTTCGGCCAGCATGGGTTTGTGTACGTAGAACTCGTCGGGGTTCACCGCGCCCTGCACCACCGTTTCGCCAAGGCCGTAGGAAGCGGTGATGAAGACCACGTCCTTGAAGCCCGATTCGGTATCGATCGTGAACATCACGCCGGAGGCGCCGGTGTCCGAGCGCACCATGCGCTGCACGCCGGCCGACAGCGCGACCACGTCATGCGCGAAGTTCTTGTGCACGCGGTAGGCGATGGCGCGGTCGTTGTACAGCGACGCGAACACCTCCTTCATGGCGTGCAGGATCTGCTCGTAGCCATGGATGTTGAGGAAGGTCTCCTGCTGGCCGGCAAACGAGGCGTCCGGCAGATCCTCGGCAGTGGCAGAGGAGCGCACCGCGAAGCTGCCCTCGCCATCGGCAGTGAGCGCCTCGTAGGCGGCGTGGATCTCCTGCTCCAGGCGCTCGGGGAAAGGCGTGTCGACGATCCAGCCGCGGATCTCGGCGCCGACTTTCGCCAGCTCCACCACGTCATCCACGTCCAGCGCGGCCAGCCTTGCGCTGATGCGCTCGGCCAGCCCCTGATGCGCGAGAAAGTCACGGTAGGCCTGCGCCGTGGTCGCAAAACCGCCCGGCACGCGTACACTATCGGGCAGCTGACTGATCATTTCCCCCAGGGACGCATTCTTGCCGCCGACCTGCTCGACGTCGCTCATGCGCAGTTCGTTGAAGGGGATGACGTAGCGGGTCATGGAGACTTCCTCGCTTGAGGTTGGACAAAACGCCGGTTGGCGCGGATTCTATTCAGAATTGTTGCAGTGCAGTACGGTAGTCTTCCGTATTGACCCGGGTCAATTTTTTTGAGCACATCCATGCCGCACACCACACAACGTACCGCCTTCTTCATCTCCGACGGCACCGGCATCACCGCCCATACGCTGGGCCAGAGCCTGCTCACGCAGTTTCCGGACGCGCATTTCCGCGAAATCCGCATCCCCTTCGTCACCGACCGCGAACGCGCGCTCGATTGCGCCCGCCAGATCCGTCTGGCCACCGAACGCGACGGCGTGCGGCCGATCGTCTTCAGCACGCTCGTCAACCCCGAGACCATTACCGGGCTGCACCAGGCCGACGCACTGTTCATCGACCTCTTCGAGCAGTTCATCGGCCCGCTGGAGAGCGAACTCGAGATGCGCTCCACCCACGCCGTCGGGCGCTTCCACGGCATTGCCGAGAGCAGCAGCTACCAGGCCCGCATCGAGGCCATCAACTACACGCTGGCACACGACGACGGCGTGGCCAGCGAGAAGGGGCTGGAGGCCGCCGATGTCATTCTGGTCGGCGTATCGCGCTCGGGCAAGACGCCGACCAGTCTGTACCTGGCCATCCAGTTCGGCATCAAGGCCGCCAACTACCCGCTGATCCCCGAGGATTTCGAGCGCAACCGCCTGCCCGGCGCGCTCGCCGCGCACCGTGACAGGCTGTTCGGTCTGACCATCGCACCGGAGCGGCTGGCAGGCGTGCGTGAAGAGCGCCGCCCGAACAGCACCTACGCCTCGCTGGCCAACTGCCGGCACGAGATCGCTGCGGCACAGAAACTGATGCGGCGGGAAAACATCCCGTGGATCGACTCGACCAGCAAATCCATCGAGGAAATCTCCGCTACCATCGTGCAGGCCATCGGGCTGGAACGCCAGATCTGGTAGTCTCCCGCCCCGCCACATGCAGTCCGCAACTCCCAACGGAATCCCACCGCCCCATGACAAGAACCCGACCCAAACGCCGCGGCAGCCTCGGCCGCGACACCGAACACCTCATCTGGCTGGCTGGCGGTCTGGCCGAATCCGGCAGCCTGGCAGAAGACCGCTACTGGGAAAGCCAGCTGGTCGAGGCCATCGACCGCCTGCTCGCCGAACACGACGAGGAGGCTCTCAACGCCGCCCTCGATCAACTCTACGCCAAGGACGCACGCGGCTACGAGGAACTGGCCGACTTCATCGAATCGCGCACGGAAACGGCCGATACACTCGACGACAAGCATGACGTGCTGCTGATCGGCGCGCCCATCCTCGCCTGGTCACGCTTCCGCATCCCGTCCAACACCATCCCGGCGGCGGTACTGGCAAACCTGCGCGTACACCTGCAGGCCCACATCCTGAGCTCCGACGCAAAACTCGCACTGGCCGACTATCTCTTCAGTCCTGACCAGTTGCCGCGCGGCTACTGCGCCACCGGCGAGTTCGCCGACGCCATCGGCCGCGCTGCACTGGCCGCCAAGGACCTGCGCATCGAAACCGAGGGCATGCCGGACACAACGCATTTCCTGTCCGACACGCGCTACCTGCTGGCCGCCATCGCCGTACCGAAGGGCAAGCCCTTCTTCAGCTGGCAGGAGCCCGGCGGAAGCCGTGATGACGCACTCGATCGCTGGCGCAGCCAGGGCGGCGCCAGCCTGGCACCGCTGCTGCCGGGTTGCGCCACCGAAGTGGTGCTGCCCGAGGCCTATTTCGCAGCCAGCCGCCAGGCCGACCGTGAAAGCCGACCCTATGCGATCCGCGCGTCGGTGGCCTTCCTCGGCGCGGAACTGGAAACACCGGCGACCAATCTGCGCGCGGTCATCGCGCCCTTCCATGATCGCGAGCTGGAGGAGTACCGCATCGGCTTCGCACGCCGCGACGACGACAAGGTCGTGCATGGCGTGGTGTGGCCCCTGCTCGGTGCGGAAGACGAGAACTCCGACATTCCGGCGCAGATCGAGGCCGTGCTGCGCGATTGCGGCGTCGGCGACGTCGTTTTCCTCGACCACCGCTTTCCGCTCGAGTATTGCGACGACTGCGGTGCCCCGATGTACCCCTCGGCCGACGGCGAGGTGGTGCATGCCGAGATGCCCGAAGAACACGGCGATAGCGCCCCGCGCCATCTGCACTGACCGGAGACCGTGATGAGCCGCAAGATCGAAAAGCCCGATACCGAATGGGCCGAACGCCTGACGCCGGAGCAGTTCCGCGTCACCCGCCACAAGGGCACGGAGTTCGCCTTTTCCGGCGAGTACTGGGACCACTGGGAAAAGGGCGAATACCGCTGCGTATGCTGCGACGCCCCGCTGTTCCATTCCGAACACAAGTTCGACGCCGGCTGTGGCTGGCCGAGTTTCTGGATCCCCTCAGCACCGCAGAACGTCGAGGAAGAGCGTGACGTGTCGCACGGAATGGTCCGCACCGAAGAGCATAGTGAGCAGAGCGGGGCCCACCTCGGCCACGTCTTCGAGGATGGCCCGCGCCCGACCGGGCTGCGCTACTGCATCAATTCGGCCTCGATCCGCTTCCGTCCGCTTGGCGCCAAGGACTGACTAACGGCCGTGCCAGTAGCGAGGCGCTTGCTCGCGCCACGCACCGACGCGCACGCCCCCGCCTTCGAAACGCGCAACCACCGCCCCTTGGGCATCGGTGCGCCAGTTGCGCGCACCGGCAGCCTGCCAGCGTGCCCACACCTCCGGATGCGGGTGGCGATGGCGATTGAGGTTGCCCACCGCATGGACCACGTGCGCCGCGCCACTGGCCTCGACCAGCGCGGACGAAGATGAACTGCGGCTGCCGTGATGTGGTGCCACCACCAGATCCGCAGCCAGCAGCCCCGGCTCTGCAGCAGCCAGACGATGCTCCACGGGGTGGCCGACATCCCCCGGCAGCAGCGCCACACCATGCTCCGACATCACTCGCAGAACGCAGGAGCCCTCGTTGCGCCGCGCTGGCGCAATCGAGGCGTCGGCAGGATGAATGAAGCGCAGCTCCACCCCGTCCAGCTGCCAGCCGTCGCCTGCCGCGCAGCGCCGGGAGAACGTTCCGGCAACCCCTTCAGCTTCCGCGCCGACCCAGACGCTGCCGACCGGCAGCCCCGCCAGCACCGAGCGCGCTCCACCCACATGGTCACTGTCACCATGGGACAGCACCAGTGCATGCAGACGTCGCACCCCCTGCGCTCGCAGGTACGGCAACACCACCCGTCCACCCGCGTCCTGTCCGCCACCGAAGGACGGTCCTGCGTCATACAGCACGTCATGCCGGGCCGTCTGCACATGTACCGCCAACCCCTGACCGACGTCGAGCACGGTCAGCACGAAAGCCCCCTCCGGGGGGCGCGGGGGCGACCACAGCAGCAACGGCAACATCGCCATCACACCCGCGTAGCGTGCCGGCGTGCCGCGCGGCATCAGAGTCCAGACGCCACCCGCAAGCCCGCACAGGATCAGCACGAGCGGCAACTGCGGGCCGTGCCACAACGCGAATGACATGCCGGCCAGCGCATCCAGGCACAGCATCAGCCAGCCGGTGACGGCATGTGCAGCGTGCAGCAGCCAGGACCAGGGCAGCAGGACCGCGAGCAACACCAGCGGCGCAATGACGAAACTCACCAGCGGAATGGCGAGGGCGTTGGCCAGCGGGCTGACCAGCGAGAAGGCGCCGAACAATGCCCACAGCAACGGCGCCAGCAGCAAGGTGATGGCGACCTGCACACGTACGGCTGCGCGCAGGCCCCGCTCGGGCACCAGACGTCCGGCCGCAACCAGCACGATCACCGTCACGGCGCCAAAGGACAGCCAGAAGCCCGGCGACAACACCGCCCACGGGTCGGCCACAAGCACGCACAGCACGGCCAGCGCCAGTATCCGCGTGGGCTCGGCCTGACGGCCGCCGGCAATGGCCAGTGCAGCCACCGTCAGCATGATCAGGGCGCGCTGCGTCGGCAACCCCAGGCCGGCGAGCAACGCATATCCTGCGGCTGCAGCGAGACCACACAGCACGGCCACGGTACGCGCCGGCACGCAAACCACCAGCCGTGGCACACAGCGCCACAGCCACCCTGCCAACCCGCCGAAGGCCAGCGCCACCAGCGACACATGCAGGCCCGAGATGGCGACGAGATGTCCGGTCGCCGTGCGGCGGAAGGTTTCCCACTGCGACTGTTCGATCGCGCGCTGGTCGCCGATCGCGAGTGCGATCAGGATGCCCGACCAGGCACCGTCGCCGAGCGTGGCGGCGAACTCGCGACGCAGGCTGTCACGGGCGCGATGCACGACCGTCATGAATCCCGGCACGAAGTCATCGATCCGGCGGTTGCCGGCATCCTGACGGACATAGCCGGTGGCTCGAATGCCGCGCTGGAGCAGCCAGGCCGCGTAATCGAAGCCGCCGGGATTGCTCAAGCCATGCGGGCGCTTCAACCGCACGGTCAGCTGCCAGCGCTCACCCGGACGCAGTTCTGCGGGCACGCCCTCCTTCCCGCGGTACGCATACCAGCCGAGCTGGATGCGGGCCGGCACCACCGCGTCTGCTGTCTCGACCTTGAAAGTGAAGCGCCAGCCACCATCTGACAACGGAGTGGGCAGCCCTTCGACGTGCCCCGTGATGCGCAGATCGCGCGCCTCGGCACTCATCGGCAGGGTATCGGCGAGGCGCCATTCGGCTCGCCACGCCGACCAGCCGTAACCGGCCAGCGCTGCTGCGCACAGCAGGCACACGAAACGCAGCCGTGCCGGCAGACGCAGACACCCGAGGGGAGTGGCGCAGACTAGAATCGTCGTGAAGACGAGTTGTTGGTGTGACGGCAGGCTTGATGATCCCTGCAGCGCGAGCACACCGAACAGGAAAGCGATAATGGCCGAGCGCATGACAAACGCATCATCGCTCAGCCCTCCGGAGGGAACAAGCGCCGGCACATGCCGGCGAGGAAATCATGCGCAAGGTCTTCCGACGTATGCTGCCGAATCACGAATCGGTCAACGGCAACCGCTGGCTGCGACCGTTTGCCAATTCGCTGCTGCACCCGCGCCTGTGGCACCTGAACCGGCACTCGGTGGCCGGCGCCATCTCCATCGGCCTGTTCTGCGGGCTGATTCCCGGACCGCTGCAGATGATCTCGGCCGCGCTGGCCTGCATGGTGCTGCGTGCAAACCTGCCACTGGCGCTGGTCACCACGCTTTACTCCAACCCGCTGACCATCGTGCCGCTGTACTTCGTCGCCTATTTCATCGGGGTTTTCGTCACCGGCGGCAGCATCGACGGCTTTGTCGATCCGCCGGCCTTGGCAGGCTCGGGCCTTGTGGCGTGGGCGAAGGAGTTCCTGGCGTGGACCGTGGGCCTGGGCAAGCCGCTGGCGATCGGTCTGGTGACCCTGGCATCGGGCCTCGCCGTCGGCGGCTACTTCACCACCCGTGGCGTCTATCGCTGGTGGCTGATTCGCGCCTGGCGCAGGCGCAGCCAGCGGCGTGCCGCTCAGGCCACCAGCTGACCGTCAACCAACCGCACGGTGCGTTCGGCGCGGCGCGCCAAGGCATCGTCGT
Organism: Azoarcus sp.; assembly: GCA_041595655.1. Classification (GTDB taxonomy): domain Bacteria; phylum Pseudomonadota; class Gammaproteobacteria; order Burkholderiales; family Rhodocyclaceae; genus Pseudazoarcus. The sequence continues at coordinate 279 of JBFHJY010000078.1, read as the reverse complement.
GGGTGACGATGACGAAACTGGTACCGAGCCGCTCGTTCAGACCCAGCATCAGGTCGAACACCGCATCGGCGGTCTTGCGGTCGAGGTTGCCGGTCGGCTCGTCGGCCAGCACGCAGGCCGGCGACGTCACCAGCGCCCGTGCGATCGCGGCACGCTGGCGCTCACCTCCCGACAGTTCTCCCGGCGCATGATCGAGCCGCGCCGCCAGCCCCACTTCCTTCAGCATCGCGGCGGCCTGCGCATCGGCCTGTTCGCGCGGCATGCGGCGGATGTACAGCG
>JBFHJY010000077.1:0-8867 GCA_041595655.1 Azoarcus sp. | reverse complement strand
GGAGAGCTCGACCAGCTTCACGGATGACGAGGAGATATCCAGACCGGCCAGCTGCTGCGTCCGCGCCCCGAACAGATTGAACTGTTTCACAAAGAAATCCTTAAATTTCTTTACATTAGGTGCGACACCTAATCTAGTGTTTCAAATCCTAACAACAAGTTTCAAGCGGTGTAAAGAAAAATCAATGCCGCTGTCAAGCTCGGCCGCGGCATTTCCGTCAACTGGAAGCCGGAGCGGACGGACCCGTATAATCCCGCCACCTATCTGCAGACCAATTCCATGCGCTGGTTTCTCTATCTCGTCGCTACAGGATTAGTAGCCATCATCCTCGCTGCGGCGACGCTCGGCACCATTGCACTCTTTGCCTGGCCGAGACTGCCCGACCTCGAGGCGCTGACAGATTACCGCCCCCGCATTCCGCTGCGCGTCTTCTCGTCGGACGGCCAGTTGCTGGGCGAATTCGGCGACGAGCGTCGTGCCGTGGTCGACATCGAGGACGTGCCGAACTCGCTCAAACAGGCCATTCTCGCCGCAGAAGATGAACGTTTTTACGAACATCCCGGCGTCGACATCATCGGCATCGCGCGTGCTGCGGTTGCCAACATCGCCTCCGGTGGTCGCGGCCAGGGCGCATCCACCATCACCATGCAGGTCGCCCGGAACTTCTATCTTTCGCGCGAGAAGACCTACAACCGCAAACTTTACGAAATCCTACTCGCATTCAAGATCGAACGGAGCCTGAACAAGGACAAAATCCTCGAGCTCTACATCAACCAGATCTTTCTCGGGCATCGCGCCTACGGCTTCGCATCCGCCGCACGCACCTATTTCGACAAGTCGCTGGACGAGATCACGCTGGCCGAGGCCGCCATGCTGGCCGGCCTGCCCAAAGCTCCGTCAGCCTACAACCCGATCGCCAACCTGCATCGCGCCACGATCCGCCAGCAGTACGTGCTGGGCCGGATGCTCGACGCCGGCTTCATCGACAAGGCGGCGCACGAACAGGCTGTTGCAACCACGGTGCAGGTGCGCTCGCCGCGCACGGTGCGGCGCGAGAACAGCGGCGACTACATCTCCGAGATGGCTCGCCAGATTGCGGTCGAGCGATTCGGAGACGACGCCTACGAGATCGGCCTGCGCATCATCACCACGATCCGTCTGGACGAACAGCTGGCGGCACAGCAGGCCCTGCGCAACGGCGTCATCGACTTCGACCGGCGGCATGGCTACCGCGGCCCCGAAGCCTTCGTCGACCTGTCGGACATCTCCGACGAGGACGACGTCCGGCTGGCCGAGGTGCTGGACGATCATCGTGACTACCCGGACATGCTCGCCGCAGTGGTACTGGCTGCATCCAAGCAAGAGGTGAAGGTTTTCCGGGACGGAGAGATCATCTCAATCAAGGGCAAGGGCCTGTCGCTGGCCGCCCCGATGCTGGATCAGCGCGCACCGCAGACACGACGTGTGCGACGCGGGGCGGTGGTTCGTATCCGCCCGCTCGGCGATTCCGGTTGGGAGATCGTGCAGCTACCGGAAGTCGAGGGCGCCCTCGTTGCGATCGACGCCAATACCGGTGCGGTGCGCGCGCTCGCCGGCGGCTTCGATTTCAACCGCAACAAGTTCAACAACGTCACCCAGGCCTATCGTCAGCCGGGTTCGAGCTTCAAGCCGTTCATCTACTCCGCCGCACTCGAGCGCGGCTTCTCGCCGGCGACATTCGAACTGGACGAACCACTGTTCTTCCCCGCCCAGGTCACCGGCAGCAAGGCCTGGGAGCCCAAGAACTACGACGACAAGTACGACGGACCGATGACGCTGCGCGAGGCACTCACGCGCTCGAAGAACATGGTGTCGATCCGCCTGCTTCAGGCCATCACGCCGGAATATGCGCAGGACTACATCGGACGCTTCGGTTTCGAGCCGGCGCGCCACCCCGCTTACCTGACCATGGCGCTGGGCGCAGGTGCAGCAACGCCCTGGCAGGTGGCGGCCGGCTACGCCGTATTCGCCAACGGCGGCTTCCGTGTCGAACCCTACATCGTGCAGGAAATCACCGACGCCCAAGGCCGCGTCCTGGCGAGTTTCGACCCGCCGATTGCCGGACGCAACGCACCGCGAGTGCTCGACCCGCGCAATGCATTCCTGATCGACTCGATGTTGATCGATGTCGTCCAGAAAGGCACCGGACGGGGGGCAAAGGCACTGGGAAGGGGTGACCTTGCCGGCAAGACGGGCACCACCAACGACTACGTCGACGCCTGGTTCGCCGGCTACAACCCGGACGTCGTGGCGGTAAGCTGGATGGGCTACAGCCAGCCTCGCAACCTCGGCCGTGGCGAGACCGGCAGCCGGGCCGCACTGCCGATCTGGATGGACTACATGCGGGTGGCGCTGAAAGACCTTCCTGAACGCAAACGCAGCGTTCCTTCCGGGCTTGCAACCGTCCGCCACCCGGGCAGCGACAGCGCCGACTACTACTACGCCGAAAATCCGCCGCCGCAGCCGCCTGCGCCACCACCGCAGGAGGAAGGCATTCCCATCCTGCGCTACTTCCTCGATGACAACGCGTGGAAGCCGGCGCCCGACGAAGAGCGGCCGGCGGGTCAGCCTGCGCCGATCGAGGACCGCGTCCCGCTCAACATCCGCGAGATGTTCCTGCCGACGGACCCGCCTTCGCGTTGATGCCGTTCAGTCGGGCCGCACGCTCACCGCGCCGCCCGACTGTTCGGACACGATGCGCGACAAGGTCGCGTAAAGCTCCGAGCCATCGCGGCCGGCAATCCAGCCCCCATCGCGCGGAGCGAAATGGAAGCCGCCGGAACGCGCAGCCACCCAGATCTCCTGCGCGGCCACATGGCGATTGACCACCATCTTGCTGGCGTCATCGAACTCGACCTCGAGCACGCCGCCGGGCATGGTTTCGATGTCGAGTTCCGCACCACAGGCCTCCAACGCGGCCTCGATACGCGCCAGTTCGGCGTCCGCCAGGCGGGTGAATGCCGTCTCATCCATGACTGCTCCTTCTGCTAGCATTGCCGTTTTTCCGGCGATCCGATTCGTTCATGCGCCCCAATCTTCCTGTACTGCTCCTTGGCGCTGGCCTGCTGCTCGGCGGCTGCGGCTTCAAGGGCGACCTCTACATTCCCCAGGTGCCAGCGGCACAGCCCGCTTCTGCGCCGGCACCGGCCCAGACACCGGCTCCGGATGATACCAAGGCCGACACGGCGAACCCGACATGAGCAGCATCAGCTTCCCCACTCCGGGACTGCGGCGCGATCCGAACGGACTCGTGCTCGAGCAGTTGCCCCTGCAGGACATCGCGGCGCGCTTCGGCACGCCGACCTATGTCTATTCCCTGGCCGCCATCACCCGCGCGTACGCGGACTGGAGCGACGCCCTGACCGGCCGCAACGCGATGGTGTGCTACGCCGTCAAGGCCAACTCCAACCTCGGCGTGCTGTCGGCCTTCGCACGCCTCGGCGCCGGCTTCGACATCGTCTCGGGCGGCGAGCTGGCGCGCGTCATGGCGGCGGGCGGCGATCCGTCGCGCGTGGTGTTCTCCGGCGTCGGCAAGACCGCGGCCGAGATGCGTCAGGCGCTCGAAGCCGGCATCCACTGCTTCAACATCGAGTCGCCCTCAGAGGTCGCACGGCTCGATGACATCGCCGGCGAACTCGGCCTCAAGGCCCCGGTCGCGCTGCGCGTGAATCCGGACGTCGACCCCAAGACCCATCCCTACATCTCGACCGGACTCAAGAACAACAAGTTCGGCATCGCCTTCGAGGACGCGCCCGCGCTGTACCGCGACGCGGCATCCCGCCCCAACCTGCGCGTCACCGGCATCGCCTGCCACATCGGCTCGCAACTGCTCGATCCGCAGCCCATGGCGGACGCCACGGCCAAGGTGCTGGGCATGGTCGACCGCCTTGCGGCCGAAGGCATCGTGCTGGATCACATCGATCTGGGTGGCGGCGTCGGCATCCGCTACAAGGACGAAAAGCCCCCCACGGTGGCCGAATACCTCGCCCCCATCCTGGCGCAACTCGAAGGGCGCCGCGAAGCCATCCACTTCGAGCCCGGCCGCTCGCTGATCGGCAATGCCGGCCTGCTGCTGACGCGCGTCGAGTACCTCAAGCACGGCGAGAGCAAAAACTTCGCAGTCGTCGATGCCGCCATGAACGATCTGGCCCGCCCGGCGCTGTACGACGCCTGGCACGAAGTGGTCGAAGTAGCGCCGCATTCGGCCGGACGGGTATATGAAGTGGTCGGCCCGATCTGCGAGAGCGGCGACTTCCTTGCCCACGACCGGCCGCTGGCCGTGGCCGAAGGTGACCTGCTGGCCATCCTGTCGGCCGGCGCCTACGGCATGACCATGAGCTCGAACTACAACACCCGCCCCCGCGCGGCCGAAGTCATGGTCGATGGTGACAGTGCCCACCTCGTGCGCGCGCGCGAGACGGTGGAATCGCTGTTCGCGCTTGAAAACCGCCTGCCCTGAAGCGGATCTCAGTTGCCCGGACGGATCGCCGTGCAAATGAGAACGGGCGCTAGGCCGGACGCATCTCGTCCAGGCAGCGCGCCAGCGCGTCGTGCCAGTGCGGCAGGCGGATGCCGAAGCGCCGCTCGAAGGCCGTGCAGTCCAGTCTGGAATTGTGCGGCCGCGCGGCCGGCGTAGGCCACTCGGCCGACCCGATCGCCGCCACCTCCGCCACCCGCAGCTCCGTTTCCGGCAGCCGCATGCGCGCCTCGGTGAAGATCGTGCGCGCAAAACCGCACCACGAGGTCTCCCCCGACGAGGTGAGGTGGTACAGCCCGGACGCAAAACCACCAGCCGCACGCTCGGCCATCGACTGCCGGATGGTATGCGCCGTGGCATCGGCCAGGTTACGCGCCCAGGTCGGCGCGCCGATCTGGTCATCGACGATGGTCAGCCGCTCCCGCTCGGCCCCCAGACGCAGCATGCTGCGCACGAAATTGCCGCCGCGCGCGGCGAAAACCCAGGTCGTGCGCAGGATCAGATGGTCGCAGCCCGCCTCGACGATGGCTCGCTCGCCGGCGAGCTTGCTGCGTCCATAGACATTGGCCGGCGCGACTTCGGCATTCTCAGCGCGCGGCGCATCGCCACTGCCGTCGAAGACGTATTCGGTCGAGTAATGCACCAGCAGAGCACCACAGTCGCGTGCAATCACTGCAAGTTCGCCGACCGCCTCGGCGTTGATGCGGTGGGCGGTCGCCGGCTCGCTCTCGGCGCGGTCCACCGCGGTATAGGCGGCAGCGTTCACGATCACGTCCGGTGCCAGCTTGCCCAGCGCAGCGACCGATGCCGGCTGCACAAGATCGCAACCTGCGCGGTCGAGCGCGATCACCTCACCGAGCGGCATCAGGCTGCGCGCCAGTTCGAAGCCGACCTGGCCGCGCGCTCCCGTAACGACGATTCTCACGGATACACCTCGCATTGCGCCAGCGGCAGGCCGGCATGGTCCTTGTCCGACAGCAGCGGCGCTTCTGCGATCGGCCAGTCGATGCCGATGGCGGGATCGTTCCACAGCAGGCAGCGCTCGTGCTCCGGTGCGTAGTAGTCGGTGGTCTTGTACAGGAAGTCGGCCGTCTCGGACAGCACCACGAAACCGTGCGCAAATCCGGGCGGAACCCACATCTGCAAGCGGTTCTCCTCCGACAGCTCGGCACCGGCCCAGCGACCGAAGGTCGGAGAACTGCGGCGCAGGTCCACCGCCACGTCGAACACCCGGCCGCGCGTCACGCGGGTCAGGCGACCCTGCGCCTGACGGATCTGGTAGTGCAGGCCGCGCAGCACACCGCGCGCCGACCGCGAATGGTTGTCCTGCACGAAATTCACCTGCCGGCCGATGGCATCGGCAAAGACGCGCGCGTTGTAGCTTTCCATGAAGAAGCCGCGCTCGTCGCCGAACACCCTGGGCTCGAGGAGCAGCACATCGGGCACGCTGCTGCGGATCACACGCATCACGCCCCCCTCTCCTCGAGCAGACGCAGCAGATACGCGCCATAGCCGCTTCTCGCCAGCGCTGCGGCCAGCGTCCGCAGTTGCGCGTCGTCGATCCAGCCCGCGCGCCAGGCCATCTCCTCGGGGCAGGCCACTTTCAGGCCCTGGCGCTTCTCGAGCGTGTGGATGAACTGGCCGGCCTCGAGCAGGCTCTCGTGCGTGCCGGTATCGAGCCAGGCATGACCACGCCCGAGGCGCTCGACGACGAGCTCGCCCCACGCCAGATATTGCCGATTGACGTCCGTGATCTCGAGCAGCCCGCGCGCGCTCGGCGTCAGCCCACGGGCGATGTCGACCACCCGCTCATCATAGAAATACAAGCCGGTGACGGCATGGCGGCTCTTCGGGCGCAGCGGCTTTTCCTGCAGCCCGATCGCGCGCCCGGCGGCATCGAACTCGACCACACCGTAGCGCTCGGGATCCTGCACCGGATAGGCGAACACCGTCGCGCCTCGCGTGCGCTGCATCGCAGCACCGAGCTCGGCCGCCAGATCGTGGCCGTGGAACAGGTTGTCGCCGAGCACCAATGCGCACGGTTCGCCGGCAATGAAGTCCTCGCCGATCAGAAAGGCCTGCGCCAGCCCGTCCGGGCTCGTCTGCACCGCGTAGGACAGCGCCAGCCCCCAGCGACTGCCGTCGCCCAGCAGCTGCTCGAAGCGCGGCGTGTCCTGCGGCGTGGAGATGATCAGGATGTCGCGGATGCCGGCCAGCATCAGCGTTGTCAGCGGGTAATAGATCATCGGCTTGTCGTACACCGGCAGCAGCTGCTTGGACACCGCCAGCGTGGCCGGATGCAGGCGCGTGCCGGCGCCACCGGCGAGCAGGATGCCGCGCCGTGTGCTCATGCCCGGGCCTCCCGCTCGGAATGGTTGCGATCGAACCACTCGCGATAGGCGCCGCTGTGCACGCCGCGGACCCACTCCTGATGCTCCAGATACCAAGCCACCGTCCTGCGGATGCCGGTGTCGAAGGTCTCGGCCGGCCGCCAGCCCAGCTCGCGCTCGATCTTGCGCGTGTCGATGGCGTAGCGGCGGTCGTGGCCGGGGCGGTCCGGCACGAATTCGATCAGCCGCGCGTGCGGTCCGGCCGGGTCGGGACGCAGCACGTCGAGCAACGCACACACCGTATCGACGATCTCGCGATTGGTCTTCTCGTTCCGGCCGCCGATGTTGTACACCTCGCCAACCCGCCCGCGCGCCAGCACCGCGCGGATTGCCGCGCAGTGGTCGGTCACGTACAGCCAGTCACGCACGTTGAGCCCGTCGCCGTAGATCGGCAGCGCCTTTCCGGCCAGCGCGTTGGTGATCATCAGCGGGATCAGCTTCTCCGGAAACTGGAACGGCCCGTAGTTGTTCGAACAGTTGGTGGTCAGCACCGGCAGCCCGTAGGTATGGTGCCAGGCGCGCACGAGGTGGTCGGACGCGGCCTTGCTGGCCGAATACGGCGAGTTCGGCGCGTACGGCGTGGTTTCGGTGAAGGCCGGGTCGGCCGGGCCGAGCGAGCCATAGACCTCGTCGGTGGACACATGCAGGAAACGGAAAGCCTCATGCTCCGCTCCCTGCAGCGCCGACCAGTATTCACGCGCCGCCTGCAGCAGCGTGAAGGTACCTTCCACGTTGGTACGCATGAACTCGTCGGGGCCGTGGATGGAGCGGTCCACATGACTCTCGGCAGCGAAATGCACGATGGCGCGGGGGCGGTGTTCGGCCAGCAGGCGCTCCACCAGCGCACGGTCGCAGATGTCGCCGTGCACGAAGACGTGGCGCGCATCGCCTTCCAGCTCGGCGAGATTGCCCAGGTTGCCGGCGTAGGTCAGCGCGTCAAGATTCACCACCGGTTCGTCGCCCGCCGCCAGCCAGTCCAGCACGAAGTTCGCGCCGATGAAGCCCGCGCCTCCGGTCACCACAATCATGTCGCGCTCCTGCTCGGTTCCGGCACCTGCCTGCTGCACACGCAGCAGCGCTGCCATTGTACCGTGCAAAGAATTCGGCAAAGATGGGCAGCTGCCCCACACGCCAGTCCGACCGCCATGACCCGCCTGCTGCTCGCTCTGTCCCTGCTGTGTGCCATCGCCGCAAACGCCGCCGCAATGCCATCTGGCGTCGCCCGCGCGCTCGACGAGGCCGGCATCCCCGCCGCCAACGTCGCGATCCACGTGCAGGCGGTCGATGCCGCTGCCCCGACGCTGGTCATCAACGCCGACCGCCCGTTAAACCCGGCCTCGGTGATGAAGCTGGTGACCGCCTTCGCCGTGCTCGAACGTCTCGGACCGGCGTTCACGTGGGATACCCGCGTGGCGCTCGACGGCACGTTGCGCGACGGAAGCCTGAACGGCAACCTGCATCTGACCGGCGGCGGCGACCCGCTGCTCGACGTCGGCCGGCTGTGGAAACTGCTCGCCCGCACCCGCGCCGCCGGCATCACCCACATCAACGGCGACATCGTCCTCGACGGCTCGACCCTGCGCCTGCCGCCGCATGATCCGGCCGCTTTCGACAACCGTCCGCTGCGCCCCTACAACAGCGGCCCCAACGGCCTGCAGAACTTTCCGGTCCTGTCGGACGAACCCGTTCAGAATGACCGGCTGGTCCACGGCACCCTGGACAGCACCCCCAACACCGCCTTCCGGGTGGAGGTCTTCGGCCTGACCACCTGTGACATCAGCCAGCATGGAGAGGGGGAGCGCTTCCTGGGCTTCGTCGATGTGACCACGGACGCGGCCGGCCACGCGGCCTTCGCCGTCTTCCTGGAAAACGGGCTGGCTCCCGCAGACGATTTTCTGACCGCCACGGCGACCGATTCGTCGGGGAACAGCTCCGAGTTTTCCCGCTGCGCCCAGCAGCTG
>JBFHJY010000076.1:0-8939 GCA_041595655.1 Azoarcus sp. | reverse complement strand
GCGGATCGCGTCGAGGGCACGCTCTTTGGCAACGGCGAGCGCACGGGTAACGTCGATCTCGTCACGCTGGCGATGAACCTCTACACCCAGGGCATCTGGCCGGAACTCGACTTCTCGGACATCAACACCATCGCCCGCACGGCCGAGCACTGCACGCAGTTGCCGGTGCACCCGCGTCATCCATGGGTAGGCGACCTCGTGTACACGGCCTTCTCCGGCTCCCACCAGGACGCCATCAAGAAGGGCTTCGCCAAGCAGCAGCCGGATGCCAAGTGGAACGTGCCCTACATGCCGATCGATCCGGCCGACGTGGGCCGCAGCTACGACTCGGTGATCCGCGTCAACAGCCAGTCCGGCAAGGGCGGAATCGCCTTCCTGCTCGAAACCGAGTACGGCATGGTCATGCCGCGCCGCCTGCAGGTGGAGTTCTCGGCCGAGGTGCAGCGCGTCACCGACGCCGAGGGCGGAGAGATGACGGCCGATTCGATCTGGCAGCTGTTCAACCAGACCTACCTCGACACCGCCAACCCGGTGCGCTACGTCGAGCACCACCTGTTCGAGCAGGGCAAGGTGCAGGGCATCCGCATCAAGGTGGAGATGAACGGCGTCACGCACATCCTCACCGGCGAGGGCAACGGCCCGATCGACGCCGCCGTGCATGCATTGCGCACGCAGGGCATCGCGGTCGATGTGCGCAGCTTCGAGGAACGCTCGATGCCGTCGGTCGGTGAAGGCAGCCACGCCCAGGCCTGCGCCTTCATCGAAGTCACGGCGCCCGGCATCGCCGGCGACCGCTACGGTGTGGGCATCGACCCCAACATCGTGACGGCCTCGATCAAGGCGCTGATCAGCGGCGTCAATCGCGTCAGCGGCCACGCGGTGCAGGCCAAGGCAGCCTGAACGCCATCGCCCGCATGCGAAGGCCGGCCCACAAGGCCGGCCTTCCTGTGTCCACGGGACCGATCACGCTGCCGGCAGGCGCAGGTTTGCCCGCAGACCGCCCAGCGGCGACGCGTCGAGGGTGAGCGCCCCGCCGTACAGTTCAGCCAGATCGAGTGCGATGGACAGCCCCAGCCCCGAGCCCGGCATGCGCTCGTCGGCGCGCACGCCTCGCTGCAGCACCATCTCGCGCTCATGCGCCGTGATGCCGCGACCGTCATCCTCGACCGTCACGAGCAGTTCGTGCTGCATGACACGCGCGCTCACCGTCACCCGCCGCGCGGCCCACTTGCAGGCATTGTCGAGCAGGTTGCCAAGCATCTCCTGCAGGTCCTGCTCGTCGCCGCGAAACAGCGCGCCGTCCCGGCACTCACCGGTCTCCAGCACCAGATCGCGCTCGGCATGCAGGCGGCGCATCACGCGCAAGAGCCCTTCCAGCACCGGCCGCAGCGGTACGCGCTGGCCGGCCGCACCCGCACGGGCGGCCGCGCGGGCGTGCGCGAGGTGGCGCTCGACCTGGGCCTGAGCGATCTGCGTCTGCTCGGCCACGCTGCGGGCGAGCGGGCCGTCGTCGTCGCGCGCAGCGTTGGCGAGAATGGTCAGCGGCGTCTTCAGGGCATGGGCGAGATTGCCCGCCTGGGTACGCGCGCGGGCCACGACTGCGGCGTTCTGCGCCAGCACGCCGTTGAATTCATTCACCAACGGCTGCAGCTCGTCCGGGTAACGGCCCGCCAGGGCGGGCGCGCGCCCCTCACGCACCTCGCCCAGTTCGTCGCGCAAGCGGCGCAGCGGACGCAGCGCGATGCGCAGCTGCACCACGCTCGCCCCCACCAGCCCCACGCCGAGGATCAGCAGGGCGACCGCGAGCAAACCGTTGAAGCGGGCCACGGGCACGGCCACCAGCGCCTCGTTGCCCGCCACGCCCACGCGCAGCGTGACATCGTCCAGCCGCAGGATCTGCTCGAGCAACAACACGTCTGCGCCGTCCGGCCCACGCACGTGGTGCAGGCGGCGCTGCCCGTCGGCGGCCACGCCGGCCGGCATGGCAAGCACGCCGTCCCACAGCGAGCGCGAGCGCAGCACGCCCTGCCCGGCATCCGGGGCGACGCGGTCGACCTGCCAGTACAGGCCGGAATACGGTCGCGCCAGGCGCGGGTCGCCCAGTGGCGCACGCAGGCGCGGAGTGCCGTCGGCGCCGAATTCGATGGCGGCGGCGAGCTGGTCGAAATGCGTGCCGAGCTCGGTCCGGAACTGCCGTGTGACGTGTTCGGCAAACAGCGCCGACAGCCCCCAGCCAGCCACCACCAGCGCCACCGCAACCCAGCACAGCGTGCCGGCCACCAGCCACAGGCCGAGCGAATTACGCCAGCCCGGAACGGATTGCGCAGCCTGCCTCATGCCACGTCCACGAGGCGGTAGCCGAGCCCGCGCACGGTCTCGATCAGATCCGGCGGCATTTTCTTGCGCAGGCGCGCGACGAACACCTCGATGGTGTTGGAGTCGCGCTCGTGATCCTGCGCATAGAGGTGCTCGGTCAGCTCGCTGCGCGAGACGATGCGCCCGGGGTGGTGCATCAGATAGGCAAGCAGACGGAATTCGTGACTGGTCAGCGTCATCGGCTGTCCCGCCACGGTCAATTCGCCGCGCGCGGTGTCGAGTCGCAGGGGCCCGCACTCGAGGACGGCGCTGGCGCGACCCGAGGCGCGCCGGATCAGTGCGCGGATGCGCGCGAGCAGTTCCTGCATGTGGAAGGGCTTGGTCAGGTAGTCGTCGCCGCCGGCGTCTATGCCGCCGACTTTCTCGTGCCAGCTGTCGCGTGCAGTCAGGATCAGCACCGGCATGTCGCGCCCGGCGGCGCGCCACTGGCGCAGAACCGTCAGCCCGTCCATGCGTGGCAGGCCCAGATCGAGCACCACCGCGTCGTAGCTCTCGACCTCGCCCAGATACTGGGCATCGACACCGTTGTCGGCGTGATCGACGACATAGCCGGCTGCGCTCAGTGCCTCGCGCAGCTGTTCGGCCAACGTCACCTCGTCCTCGACGACCAGTACGCGCATCAGCGACCCCGCCGCTCTTGTTCGACTTCGATCACGGCGGCCGTGGCGGCATCGACCTCCACTTCCAGCAGCGCACCATCGGCGCGCAGCAGCTTGATCTCGTAGATCCAGCGTCCGTCATCGCGCTCGAGCTCGACCTCCAGCACGTCGCCCGGCATCTCGCGCGCGACGCGTGCCAGCACCTCGCCCAGCGGCAGAACCTCACCGGCCTCCAGCGCGCGCCGTGCGCGTTCGTGATCCTTGTCGTCGGCCAGAACCGGCCCGGCCAGTGCCAGACACAGCACCAGCACGCCCGCCCTGCGCAATCCCGCGTTGTTCATTTCGCACCTCCTGCCCGTGCGTTTGTAGCACTTCGCACCTGAACGCAGGCTGAACGGGGGATTCAGCGAGCGTTCAGGCGTCGCTTCCCACAATGTACTCACGGTTCGCAAACGGCGGATCGCAATCATCTCGGGAGCACACATCATGACCAAGACCGGAATCCTCTCCACCCTGCTGCTGACCGCCACCCTCGCCGCCGGCGGCGCCCTGCTTGCAAGCTCACACGCCATCGCGTCCGAGGGCTCGGTGTCCCCGTCACAAACAGCGCAGTGGCTGTCCATCCAGGACGTGCTGCAGCGCCTGGAGACGGCCGGCTACCGCGACTTCGAGGAAGTCGAACGCGAATCCGACGGCTATGAAGTCAAGGCCACCGACCCGGACGGCCGCCGCGTCGAAATCGACGTGCATCCGGTCAGCGGCGAGATCCTCAAGACCGAAGTCAAACGCGACAAGCGTGACTGAGCCGCGATGAGCGCGGTGACGGGTGCCTCCCACCACCGCGCTCATCGCACCAGCGCCATGCCCAGCATGCCCAGCGCAAAGCCGGCCACGGCGCCCAGCGGCGGCGCCCAGTGCCGGCGCATGCGCGCCTGCGGCGCGATATCCTGGAACACCAGATACAGAATGCCGCCGGCCGCGAACAGCATCACGCCGCCGAGCAGTGCCGTGTGCTCATCCAGCCAGAGCCAGCCGACCAACGCCAGCACCGGACCGATCGGCAGGATCCACAGCATGAAGCGCAGGATTGTGTGGCCGTCGTGGCCCGTTGCGCGCAGCTCACGGTAAGCGTTGAAACCCTCGGGGACGTTCTGCAGCCCGATGAACAGCGCCAGCAGCAGCGCGGTGTCCGACCCGGCAGCGAAAGCACCGCCGAGGGCCAGCGATTCGGGAGCGTAGTCGAGCAGCATTGCCGTCAGCTGCGGGCGCTCGCGCCGTTGCGTGCCAAGCACGCGCTCGCAGGCGAAGAACGCCGCGCCGCCGGTCAGCAGGCAGGCCACGCCAGCCAACGGATGACCGATGAAGGCGTTGCCCGCGGGCACCAGCACGAAGGCCACGGCGGCGATCAGCACGCCTCCGCCGAAGGCGATCACGCTATGGCGCAGCTCGGTCTCGAGCCAGCGCGGGCGCAGCCGTTCGACGCGCGCCAGCACCCCGCCGAGCGGAATGCAGGCGCCCGCGCACAGCGTGCTCAGCAGGATCAGCGCCAGCTCCGTCATGTACGCGCCCCGCGCGCAGCCGGCAGCTCCACTGTCACCCTCAGCCCGCCCAGCGGCGAATCGTCAAAGCGCAGCGCACCCTCGTGCAGTTCGACGATGCGCCGCACGATGGACAGCCCCAGCCCGGCGCCGCCGCCATCGTCGAACCGGCAGAAACGCTCGGTCAGGCGCCCACGCTCGGCCGGCGCCACGCCGGGACCGTCGTCCTCCACGGAGAGCCGCAAACGCTCACCGTCACGCCCCAGCGACACACGCACGTGACCGCCTTGCGGCGAGTGGCGCACGGCATTGCCGACCAGGTTGCGCAGCAGGATGGCGATGCCGTCCGGATCACATGGTGCATGCAGGTCGGCGGTCTCGTCGGCGAGGTATTCGAGTTCCTGATCGCGCGCCAGCGCCAGCGGCGTCAGTTCGGCCAGCTCGGCGCGCACGCAGGCGGCAACGTCCCGCTGCGCATGCTGCGTATCAGCCGCCCCCGGCTCCAGCCGCGCCAGCGTGAGCAGTTGCTCGACCACCCGGGTGGCACGTTCGACGCCAACGTGCAGTGTGCGCAGCGCGGCTTCGCGGTCGGCCGCCTCGCCTGCTTCGAGCGCGTTCTGCGCCTGGATGCGCAGCACCGCCAGTGGTGTACGCAACTCGTGCGCGGCATCGGCGAGCAAACGCTTCTCACGTTCCAGCACATGATCGACCTGCGCCAGCAGGCGGTTGAGCGCCGCCACGACCGGCTCCAGCTCGCTTGGCAGCGGTGCCAGTGACAGCGGAGTAAGGCGTTCGGGGTCGCGCGCGCGGATCATGGACACCATCTGGCGCAGCGGCTTGAGCCCCGAGCCGATGGCCAGCCATACCAGCAGCGCAATCAGCGGCAGGCCGATCAGATCGGGGATGAGGCTGCCCAGCGCGATGCTTTCAACCAGTTCGCCGCGTACGTCCTCGCGCTCGGCGGTGAGCACCCAGCGTGGGGGGGCCTGTCCGGCGCGCAGCACGAACACGCGCCAGCGATGCGCGCCGCTGACGACGTCGTGATAGCCGGCCAGTGCATCGAGCCGCTCGGCCAGTAGCCTTGCCTCCGGCGATGATGAACCGCGCAGCAGCGCATCGAGCAGGCCGTCGGGCACGCTCGCCGACCGGAACAGCACAAGGCCGTCGGCGTCGACCAGCTCGAAGGCGAGCTTGGTTTCGTAGCGGTGACCTGGGCCACCATCGAGCGACACCACCGCGTCGAGCGCGGCCTGCACCGCGCTGCGCCCTTCGGCCGGTATGGGCTGCGCCAGCATGCCGGCGATGAGCCGGGCGCTGCGCGCGAGCTGGGCGTCGAACAATTCCTCGGTTTCGTGCTTTGCGTCGAGAAAGCCTTTCAGGGAGAGCAGGGTCAGTGCCACCGCCAGCGCGCCCAGCGCACGGACCAGCACGCGTGTACGGATCGAGCGCATCAGACCTTGTCCGCCAGATAGCCCACACCGCGCACGGTGCGGATCAGTTCGGGGAAGAGCTTCTTGCGCAGATGATGCACGTGCACCTCCAGCGCGTTGCTTTCCACCTCCTCGCCCCAGCCGTAAAGCGCCTGCTGCAGCTTGTCGCGCGTGAACACCCGGCCGGGCTGGCTCAACAGTTCGTGCAACAGCAGGAACTCCTTGCGCGTCAGCACCACCGGCGCGCCGCGCCAGGTGACGCTCTGGCTGGCCGGATCGAGCGTGACGTCGCGGTATTCGAGCAACGGCTGCGGACGGCTGAAGCTGCGCCGCAGCAAGGCACGCAGGCGCGCCTTGAGCTCGGCCACGTCGAAGGGCTTGACGAGGTAGTCGTCGGCGCCGGCATCCAGCCCGGCAATGCGGTCGGCGGTGGCGTCACGCGCGGTCAGCACCAGCACCGGAATCGCATTGCCGGCCGCGCGCAGCGCACGCAGCACCTCGATGCCGTCCATGCGCGGCAGACCTAGATCGAGGATGGCGATGTCGAAGCTCTCGCTCTGCAGCGCGTGCAGCGCACTGCGCCCGTCGCGCATCCAGTCGACCGTGTAGTGCTCGGGCTTGAGCGCGACGAGAATGCCCTCGCCCAGATCGGCATCGTCCTCGACCAGCAGGATGCGCATCCAGTCTCCGTAGAGGTTTGCGCTTCAGTTACGCGTCTTTTCCTCGATCTGCGCGAGCAGCGCGTCGATCTCGCGGCGCCGCCCTTCGTCGGCCAGTTCGCGCCCCGGACGGGGTGCAGCGGCACGGGCCTTGAGGAGCGCGGCACGGGCTTCATCATACCGCCCCTCCCGCAACAGGTAGTCGCCGTAGAAGAAGTTCGGGTCGATGCCGTCGGGGTTGATCGCCAGCGCCTTGTGCAGCATTTCCTCGGCGCGCTCGTCGTTGCCGAAGCCGAGCGGCCAGCCCGGCACCTGGTAATACAGCGAGCCGAGGCTGGTCCAGGCCGAACCGTCGAGCGCGGACGGATCCCTCTCCAGCGCCGCCTCCAGACTGCTGCGCGCCTGCTTGACCAGATCGAGCGCGCCCAGCCCGCCTTTGGCCCCGGCCCACGAGGCCAGCACGATGCCACGCCAGATCAGCAGCTCGGGGGCGTCAGCCGATTCCGTCAGCGCCTGCTGCGCCGTCGCGTCCAGGCGCTCGAAGGCCTTTTCCTGCTCCTTCGCGGACACGCGGTACTTGATCTCGGCCCACTCGGACTGGATCTCCTCCAGCCTTTCCTGACCGCGTACGTCCAGTGCCTGGGCATTCATGCCCCACATGCAGGCGGTGAGAAACAGGATCTTGCGGATGGTGCTCATGCGGTTTTCCTCTCGGTAACGGGGTCGCCGGCGAAACGCCGCACGACCGGAAGATGTTTGCGCAGCGCGCGATCCACGCAACGCGGCAGGAGTCCGTTGATGCGTACGAACAGGCGTTCGGGCCAGCCCAGATAGGTTTCCTCTCGCTCGCGCAGCAGCGCCATCAGCACGGCTGCGGCGACCCGGCCGGGGGGGTCCATGCTCACGCCGAGATCGCGGTTCATGGCTTCGACCGCTTGCGGGTTCATGGCGGTGCGGGTCGCGCGAGGCGCGACGTAGAGCACCTTCACGCGGGTATCGGCCAGTTCGCGCCGCAGCGCCTCGGAAAAACCGCGCAGTGCAAACTTGCTGGCACAGTAGGCGGCATAGCCGGGATAGCCGATGGAACCGAGCGTGGATCCGACGTTCAGCACCACCGCCGATTCGACCTCGCGCAGCAGTGGCAGCAGACGGCGGGTGAGTTGCAGCACGCTGGTGACGTTGGTGGTCACGATGTCATCAATGGCCGTATCGTCCTGCCCCTCCAGCAGCCCGAAGCCGCCCGTTCCGGCGCAGTTGATCAGGCAGTTGATGCCGCCGAAATCCCGCGCGGCAGCCAGCACGGCATCACGCCCGGCAACCTCGTTCAGATCGGCACACACCCGCTCGACATGCCCCGGATGCATCGCCGCGATCTCGTCGAGCAACTCCGGCCTGCGCCCGACCAGCAGCACATGCGCACCGGCGCGACACATGCGCTCGACCAGTTGCCGCCCAATGCCGCCACCGGCGCCGGTCACCACCGCCCTGCATTCATCGAGCTTCATGCCGTCACCGCCTCGCGCACACGCGGCAGACAGCGGAACATGTCGCCGTACAGCCGATAGACCACCCGGGCCGTGTCCACCACGGCGTCCCGATCCTCCGCGGCATCCAGCTGCTCCATCAGCCCCTTGAAGACCTCGATGTGCTCGAGGTCGAGGCTGCCGTGCGAACGCAGATAGGAAAATGCGGCATCGGGCAGGCCGAGCTCGTTCTGGATCCTGTCCGCGGCATCGGTCGCCAGTGCGATGCTGGTGCCTTCGAGGACCAGCACCATGCCGAAGAAGCTCACCGGGTTGTCGTGCGCGATGCGGTCGCGCACGTAGCGCACCATCAGCTCGGTAGGCAGCGCCGGACGCCCGTCGCGCACGCACAGCGCGTCGCCGCCACAGGCACGGATGTCGTCGAGGATCCACTTCTCGTGACCGATCTCCTCCTCGATGTATTCGGCCACGGCGCTGCGCAGCCAGTCCAGCCGGCCGGGCAAGCGCGCGCCGCAGGCCATCAGCAGCGGCACGGTGTGCTTGACGTGGTGATAGGCCTCGGTGAGGAAGGCCACGTAGGCTTCCAGCGAGACGCGGCCGGCCGCGACGTCGCTGAAGATGGGGGCGGACAGCAGATAGCCGCGATCGGCGGAGGTGCGATCGAGCAGGGTTTCGTAGAAGTTCATGCAGGTTCTCCGGAGGAGGTTGCGGTGAGCCGGTCGCGTGCGAACAGGCGCTCGATCGCCGGCAGGTAATGCGCGACCAGCGCGTCGCGTCGCAAACGGCCGTTGGCGGTAGCCAGCCCGTTGGCCGCAGTGAAGGGAATCCCGGCACGCAGCCAGCGGTGCGCGCG
>JBFHJY010000075.1:0-9117 GCA_041595655.1 Azoarcus sp. | reverse complement strand
CCGAACCAGAACGCGTACATCGAATCGTTCAACGGCCGTCTGCGGGACGAATGCCTCAATGAGCACTGGTTCACCAGCCTGTCGCACGCCAGTCGCTCAAGAGCTGCGTTAGCCGAGAGTCCTACCTCTGAGCTCCGATATTTGCCCGGGGGTTACCCACGCACTTCCGGGGAAAACTTCGATGACTTGTTCATGCGACCGTCTTCTCAGGAGTTGGAGCCTCTTCAAAACCCGGGCCGGTTCAACTTGAAGAGCGCTGAAAAAACGAAAAGGACAGCATCAGCCTGAAAATGACGAACGATAGTCGTGACGCTGACAACAAGGCCGAGAGGTTGCCGAAGCACGGGACGGTGCTCCGGCAACCTGAATGGGCGACAACGGCAGGCGCGGTGATCAGCCTCTGCGCATTGCGTCGTAGAACTCGCCGTTGGTCTTGGTGGCCTTGATCTTGTCGAGCAGGAATTCCATTGCGTCCATGTCGTCCATGCCGTAAAGAAGTTTGCGGAGTACCCAGACTTTCTGCAGGACGTCGGGTTTCATGAGCAGTTCTTCGCGGCGCGTACCAGAGCGGTTGACGTTGATTGCAGGGTAGACGCGTTTTTCCGCCATGCGGCGATCAAGGTGCAGTTCCATGTTGCCCGTTCCCTTGAATTCTTCGTAGATCACGTCGTCCATCCGGCTGCCGGTGTCGATCAGGGTCGTGGCGATGATGGTGAGACTGCCGCCTTCTTCGATATTGCGCGCGGCGCCGAAGAAACGTTTGGGCTTCTGCAGAGCATTGGCGTCCACGCCACCAGTCAGGACCTTGCCCGAGGCAGGCACGACGGTGTTGTAGGCGCGTGCCAAGCGGGTAAGCGAGTCCAGCAGGATCACCACGTCCTTCTTGTGCTCGGTCAGTCGCTTGGCCTTTTCGATGACCATCTCGGCAACCTGGACGTGACGCGACGCCGGCTCATCGAAAGTCGAGGCGACGACTTCGCCGCGCACTGAGCGCTGCATCTCGGTCACTTCTTCCGGGCGCTCGTCGATCAACAGCACGATGACGACCACTTCCGGGTGATTGGTGATCAGTGCATGCGCGATGTGTTGCAGCATCACCGTCTTGCCGCTTTTCGGCGGGGCAACGATGAGGCCGCGCTGGCCCTTGCCGATGGGCGCGATCATGTCGATAACGCGCCCGGTGATGTTCTCCTCGCCGCGCATGTCCCGTTCGAGCTTGAAGGCTTCGTTCGGGTGCAGCGGCGTGAGGTTTTCGAACAGGATCTTGTGCTTGCAGTTCTCCGGCGGCTCACCGTTGATCTTGTCGAGCTTGACCATGGCGAAGTAGCGTTCGCCATCCTTGGGCGTGCGGATTTCGCCTTCGATGGTGTCGCCGGTGTGCAGGTTGAAGCGACGGATCTGCGACGGCGACACGTAAATGTCGTCGGTACCGGCGAGGTAGGATGTATCCGGCGAACGCAGGAAGCCGAAGCCGTCGGGCAGCACTTCGAGTGCTCCGTCGCCGTAGATGGGTTCTCCCTTCTTCGCACGGTTCTTCAGCAGGGCGAACACCAGTTCTTGTTTCTTCAGCCGGTTGGCGCCTTCGATGCCGTTCGAATTGGCCATTTCCAGCAATTGGCTTACGTGGAGGGCTTTGAGCTCCGATAGATGCATGGCGGGTCTGTGCGCAAGAGCGCGTCGATGAATGTTACGGGGGTGGGAGCAGGCCTGCTGCAGGAAGCGAGATGCGACCGGAGATACAGCAGGCGGGCAGGGCGGCCGGCTCAACGCCGGCCGTGATTATTGTTGTCTCAGAGGTTGCTGTCGATGAAAGCGGTGAGCTGGGACTTGGAGAGCGCGCCGACCTTGGTTGCTTCGACATTGCCTGCCTTGAACAGCATCAGCGTAGGGATGCCGCGGATACCGAAGCGTGCGGGGGTGTCCTGATTGTCATCGATGTTGATCTTGGCGACTTTCAGGCGTCCAGCGTATTCCTTTGCGACTTCATCAAGGATTGGAGCAATCATCTTGCACGGCCCGCACCACTCGGCCCAATAATCGACCAGAACGGGGAGATTTTCCTGCAGGACTTCAGTGTCGAAATTGCTGTCGGTTACGTGGTGAATGTGCTCGCTCATGATTCCTCGTAAGGGGTCTGATCGCAGATGTGGCGAATTGATTCGGTCGATGCCGCGGTCCACAGAGGGACGGCATGCGGGACGGGCGTCTGACAGGGCAGGAGAGCCCCGGTTGAACCCGAAAGTTATGCCAAGGCTGCTTTCACGTCAAGGATTTCCGCCGTGTCCGGGTGGGCGGGGACGGCTTGCGTAGCAAAAAGACCTGTGTGTCGGCTATATTGATGCTCTTTGTGCGAGTTGTGCGCCTTGCTGGCGCCGCACATCGTGACAGTTGTGGAGAAGAGCCCGAGATGACTTACGTCGTTACCGAATCCTGTATTCGCTGCAAATATACCGATTGCGTGGATGTCTGCCCAGTCGACTGCTTTCGTGAAGGTCCGAATTTCCTGGTTATCGACCCGGATGAATGCATCGACTGCACGCTGTGTGTAGCCGAATGTCCGGTCGAAGCGATTTTCGCCGAGGACGACGTGCCGGCCGACCAGCAGCATTTCATCGAACTGAATGCCGAGCTGTCCAAACAGTGGAAGCCCATCGTCGAGCGCAAGGATGCGCTGCCGGATGCCGAGGAGTGGGCTGCGGTGAAGGACAAGCTGGACCAGCTGGATCGCTGATCCACGCCGGGAGGTTGTTCCTCTGGATGAAGAGGTGCTGATGGAGCGCTTCTGGTTACGGAGTTATCCAGCGGGTGTTCCGTCGGACATAGGACCTCTCGGGCAGTCTTCGCTCGTAGAGATGTTCGAGGATGCGGTTGGCCGCTTCGCAGAGCGGCCTGCATTCCTCAACATGGGGTGCGCGCTGTCGTACGCCGAGCTTGACCGCTTGTCCGCAGCCTTCGCAGCATTCCTGCGCAAGGATCTTGGTCTCTCGCCCGGCGCGCGCGTGGCCTTGATGATGCCGAACACCCTGCAGTACCCGGTCGCGATGTTCGGGGTGCTGCGCGCGGGGTGCGTTGTCGTCAACGTCAACCCCATGTATACGCCGCGTGAGTTGGAGCATCAGCTGGTCGACTCGGGTGCCCAGGTGCTCGTGGTGCTCGAGAATTTCGCACACACGGTCGAGCGCATCCCGATTGCTTTGCGACCGGCGCATGTGGTCGTGACCGGTCTTGGGGATCTGCTGGGAAGTGTCAGGGGGCGACTGATCAATTTTGCGGTACGCCACGTACGCAGGTTGGTGCCGGCGTGGAGTCTGCCGGGCTGCGTGGCGATGAAATCGGCCCTGCAGAGTGGAGCCCGCGCCGGCTTTGACCGCTATGCGCCGGAGCCCGGTGACATTGCCTATCTCCAGTACACGGGTGGTACGACCGGTCGGGCACGTGGCGTGGTTCTGACGCACGGCAACATCGTCGCAAACATGACACAGGCGCGTCTGTGGATTCGTCCGTGGGTGCGTGAAGGCGAGGAGTTGATCGTCACGGCCTTGCCGCTTTATCACATCTTCTCGCTCACCGCGAACTGCCTGGTCTACGGCAGCCTTGGCGCCACGAATCTTCTGATCACGAATCCTCGTGACATCGGGGCGTTCGTGCGGGAACTGCGCAAATATCGTTTCACTGCGATGACCGGCGTGAATACGCTCTTCAATGCCTTGCTCAATCACCCGGATTTCGCGCGGATTGATTTCTCGGCTCTGAAAATCACGCTTGGCGGCGGCATGTCGGTCCAGCGGGCGGTGGCCGAACGTTGGCGAAAGCATACCGGTGTGGCACTCATCGAGGCCTACGGCCTTACCGAGACTTCGCCTGCGGTGAGCATCAATCCCCTGGATCTTGACTGCTTCAATCACACCATCGGTTTGCCCTTGCCGTCGACCGAGGTCTCGATTCGCGATGATGCATGTCAGGAGTTGCCTCCGGGGCAAGCCGGCGAGCTTTGCATCCGTGGACCGCAAGTGATGCGGGAATACTGGAACCGCCCCGAAGAAACCGCCGAAGCCTTCACGCCGGACGGATATTTCCGTTCCGGGGACATCGCGACCATCGATGAGCGCGGTTACCTGAGCATTGTGGATCGCAAGAAGGACATCATCGTGGTGTCCGGCTTCAACGTGGTTCCAAACGAAGTCGAGGACGTGGTGGTCAGCCATCCGGGCGTTCTCGAAGCCGCTGCGGTGGGCGTGCCGGACGAGCGTACGGGGGAGGCTGTCAAGCTCTTCGTCGTGCGTCGCGATCCTGCACTGCGCGAAGCCGATGTCATTGCCCACTGTCGCGGAAGCCTTGCACCCTACAAGGTGCCGCACCGGGTGGAGTTCCGTGAGGAACTGCCGAAGACCAATGTCGGCAAGATCCTGCGCCGACAGCTGCGCGACTCCGCTGCCTGAGCCGTGTGCCGGGCCGTGATAGAATCTGCGCCCTTGATCCGATGGCCTGTGCGCGAGTTTCCCCATGTCCGGCAATACACAAGGCAAGCTGTTCAGCTTCACGTCATTCGGCGAATCCCACGGTCCGGCGATCGGGTGTGTGATCGATGGCTGTCCGCCGGGGTTGTCGATTTCGGTCGAGGACATCCAGCGCGAGCTCGATCGCCGCAAGCCTGGAACCTCGCGTCACGTCACGCAGCGTCGTGAGCCGGACGAGGTGGAGATCCTGTCAGGAGTATTCGAGGGCGTAACCACCGGCGCGCCGATTGGGTTGATGATCCGCAACCAGGATCAACGCTCGAAGGACTACGGCAACATCGCCGACACCTTCCGTCCGGGACACGCCGACTACCCTTACTGGCAGAAGTACGGAATTCGTGACTATCGCGGCGGAGGTCGGTCTTCGGCGCGAGAGACGGCGGTGCGCGTCGCGGCCGGCGCGATCGCGAAGAAGTGGCTCCGTGAGCGGTTCGGCATCGTCATCCGCGGCTACATGGCTGCGCTGGGCCCTATCGACATTCCGTTCATGGACTGGGCCGAGGTTGATCGCAACCCGTTTTTCGCGCCAAACCGCGACATCGTTCCAGAACTTGAGTCCTTCATGGATGGGTTGCGCAAGTCGGGCGATTCGATCGGTGCGCGCATCAATGTCGTTGCTGCAGGAGTTCCTGTCGGATGGGGCGAGCCGGTCTATGACCGGCTCGATGCGGATATCGCCTACGCCATGATGAACATCAACGCCGTCAAGGGTGTCGAGATCGGTGCCGGCTTCGCCTCGGTGGTACAGCGTGGCACCGAGCATTCCGACGAGATCACGCCGGAGGGCTTCCTGTCGAACAACGCCGGCGGCGTGCTGGGTGGCTTGTCCACCGGGCAGGATCTCCTCGTCAGCATGGCGATCAAACCGACTTCCAGCATCCGCCTGGATCGGCGCTCCATCGACAAGCAAGGCAATCCGGTCATCGTGAATACGCATGGCCGGCATGATCCCTGTGTCGGTATCCGCGCCACGCCGATCGCCGAAGCCATGCTCGCCCTCGTGCTGATCGACCACGCTTTGCGTCATCGGGCGCAATGCGGTGACGTGCGCACGGCCACACCGCTCATTCCGGCGCTTGCTCCGCAGGGGCACCAGAGCCCGCCGGCGCCGACGGAGGGCTGAGCGCGAGGCGATGTTTCCCTACTGGCGGCTGTCGGCGTACTACTTTTTCTACTTCGGCTTCGTCGGTGCGTTTTCGCCGTACTTCACGCTGTACCTGCAATCCATCGAATATTCGGCGACGGACATCGCGGTGCTGATGTCGGTGATGCAGGTCATGCGTGTGCTGGCCCCAAGCCTTTGGGGCTGGTTGGCCGAGCGAACGGGCTTGCGCGTTCCCATCATCCGGGGGTCGGCCATCGCCAGCCTGGCCGGCTTCTGCCTTTTCTTCACGACGACCGATTTCGCCGGCATGTTCGCCGCGATGGTGCTGATGGCCTTCTTCTGGAGCGCAGCGCTGCCTCTGGTCGAGGGCCTGACATTCGCCCACCTGGGAGCGCTCGGCCACCATTACGGCCGTATCCGGCTGTGGGGTTCGATCGGTTTCATCGCAGCCGTTGTGGGTCTGGGGCATCTGCTCGATGTCGTACGCATCGATTCGGTGCTGGTGGTGATCGCTCTGGTGCTGTTCGGCATCGTCATTTGTGGCTTTGCGTTGCCGGAGGCGACCGGGCGAACTGCAACCCGGGGCAGCGCGCGGCTGGGTGAAACACTGCGTCGGCGGGAGGTGCGGGCACTGCTCTGCGCGTGCTTCTTCATGGCGGCAGCCCACGGCGCGATGTACGTGTTCTATTCGATCCATCTGGCCGAATACGGCTACGGCAAGGCGGTCATCGGCTGGATGTGGGCGCTCGGGGTCATCGCCGAAATCGGTGTGTTTCTGATGATGCCGACTTTGGCCGAGCGTTTCGGCATGCGTGCGATCCTGCTGTTCTCGTTTGCGGTCGTGGTTGCACGCTTTCTGATCGTCGGCTGGGGGGCGGACAGCTTTGCCCTGTTGTTCATCGCACAGCTCATGCACGGTGTGACCTTCGGCGCCTATCATGCAGCAGCCATTGCGATGGTCAATCGCTGGTTTCCGGGGCGGTTGCAGGCACACGGACAGGCGCTTTACGGCAGTCTGTCATTCGGTGCGGGCGGAATGATCGGCGGCTTGATCAGTGGGGTCAGCTGGGACACCATCGGCGCCGCCTGGACGTTCACGATGGGATCAGGCTTCGGCCTGATCGGGCTGTTCTGGCTGATGACCGGTTGGCGACGATCCGGTCCGGATTCGGAGGAGGAAAGATGAAATCCTTGTTGCGGAGTCTTTTGGCGCTTGCGGCGCTGGGTGTGCTGACTGGCTGTCAGACCGTGCAGACCACAGGCAGGGGACAGGTCGGCGTCGATCGCACGCAGATGATGATGGTGTCGGCGGCGGAGGTCGAGCAGGCTTCCGCCAGGCAATACAGCGAGGTGATTGCAGAGGCGCGCAAACAGGGCGTGCTCAATCGGAATGCTCGCCAGGTCCAGCGGGTGCGCGGCATCAGCAGCCGACTCGTTGCCCAGGTGGGTGCGTTCCGTCCGGATGCGCTCCGCTGGTCGTGGGAAGCCAACGTGATCACCTCGGACCAGCTCAATGCCTGGTGCATGGCCGGTGGCAAGATGGCGATCTACTCGGGGCTGATCGAGCAGTTGAAGTTGACGGACGACGAGATTGCTGCCGTTCTCGGACATGAGATTGCCCATGCCTTGCGTGAGCATGCACGCGAGCGCGTCTCCCGTTCCATGGCGACAGGGCTCGGCGTATCCGTGGTGGGAGCATTGCTGGGAGCCGGGGCGGTCGGTCAGGACCTGATGTCCAAGGTGGCCAGCGTCACCTTCGAGCTGCCGCATTCGCGGTTGCACGAGACCGAAGCGGACCGGATCGGTGTGGAGCTTGCTGCGCGCGCCGGATACGACCCGCGAGCGGCCGTTACGCTGTGGGACAAGATGGCAAGCCGCTCGGCCGGTGCGCCACCGAAATGGTTGTCGACGCACCCCGGTCACGCGGACCGCCAGAGGGATCTGGCTGCGGCCAGCGAGCGGGTGATGCCTCTCTACAAGGCGGCGCGGCGCTGAAGGCTCGGGCATCAACTGGCCAGCACCGGTCCGCTGTGAAATAATCAAGAACTTTTTTCGTGGAACGTTTGCATGAATCCCCGCACCTTGTATGACAAATTGTGGGACGCCCACCTCGTGCGGCAGGAGGCCGACGGCACGGCGTTGATCTACATCGACCGCCATCTCGTGCACGAGGTCACCAGTCCGCAGGCCTTCGAGGGGCTCAAGCTCGCCCATCGCAAGCCTTGGCGCATCCATTCCATCGTCGCCACCGCCGACCACAACACGCCGACCGATCACTGGGATCAGGGCATTCTCGATCCGGTATCCCGTCAGCAGGTCGAAACCCTCGACAGCAACATTCGTGAAGTCGGTGCGCTGGCCTATTTCCCGTTTCGCGATGCCAAGCAGGGCATCGTGCATGTGATCGGACCCGAGAACGGTGCAACCCTGCCGGGCATGACGGTGGTGTGTGGCGACTCGCACACTTCGACCCACGGTGCGTTTGCCTGTCTGGCGCACGGTATCGGTACGTCCGAGGTCGAGCATGTGATGGCGACGCAGTGCCTGCTGCAGAAGAAGTCGAAAACGCTGCTGGTCAAGGTCGAAGGCGAACTCGGGCGTGGCGTGTCTGCCAAGGATGTCGTGCTCGCGATCATCGGTCGCATCGGCACTGCGGGCGGCAACGGCTATGCCATCGAGTTCGGCGGCAGCGCCATCCGGTCGCTGTCCATGGAAGGGCGGATGACGGTGTGCAACATGGCGATCGAGGCGGGTGCCCGCGCCGGCCTGGTTGCGGTCGACGAAACCACCATTGCCTATCTCAAGGACAAGCCGTTCGCACCGAAGGGTGAGCAGTGGGATGCGGCGGTTGCCTACTGGCGCACGCTGACGTCGGATGACGGCGCGAAGTTCGACAAGGTCGTCGAACTCAACGCGGCCGACATCCTGCCGCAGGTCACCTGGGGTACGTCGCCCGAGATGGTCACCACAATCGCCGGTCGGGTGCCCGATCCCGCAGGCATCACCGACCCGGTGCGCCGCGAAGGCATCGAGCGCGCGCTCAAGTACATGGGGCTGACGGCCAATACGCCGATCAACGAGATCGCCGTAGATCAGGTCTTCATCGGTTCGTGCACCAATTCGCGCATCGAAGACCTGCGTGAGGCGGCTGCGGTCGCCAAGGGGCGGACCAAGGCGGCCAATGTGCGCCGCGTACTGGTGGTGCCGGGCTCCGGGCTGGTCAAGCGCCAGGCCGAGGCCGAAGGGCTGGACAAGGTGTTCATCGAGGCAGGATTCGAATGGCGCGAGCCGGGCTGTTCGATGTGTCTGGCGATGAACGCCGACCGCCTGGAGCCGGGCGAGCGCTGTGCCTCGACCTCCAACCGCAATTTCGAAGGCCGGCAGGGCGCCGGTGGCCGCACGCATCTGGTGAGCCCCGCCATGGCCGCAGCCGCTGCGGTGGCCGGGCATTTTGCCGATGTGCGCGAGTTGCAATAAAAGGATCAGCAGAAGATG
>JBFHJY010000074.1:0-9163 GCA_041595655.1 Azoarcus sp. | reverse complement strand
TTCACCTCCGACCGCGGCGGGAATCCCCAGATTTACCGGGTCGGAGTCAATGGTGGAGCGGCCCAGCGAGTGACCTTCGACGGGACGTATAACGTTACGCCTCGGCTCTCGCCGGACGGGACAAGGCTCACTTACACTACTCGCCGCGACGGGCGCTTTCAGGTCGGCCTGCTGGAGCTGGGCTCCGGTCGGGCGGTGATTCTGACCAATGAAGACGGTGTAGAATCTCCAAGCTTCTCCCCGAACGGCCGGATGATCCTGTATTCATCCGGCAATGCCAGCCGCGGTGTTCTGTCAGCCATATCCAGCGACGGCCGCGTGCGGCAACGGCTGACGACACAGGCGGCACAGATCCGCGAACCGGCCTGGGGCCCCATTTCCCGATGACCGCAGGTCGTCGGCAACTCACAGAGACAAGGTAACCGACATGAACAAGAAAGTTCTTCTGCCTGCACTTCTCGCATCCCTGCTGATCGCGTGTAGCGGTACCGGCGATAACACGACCGGCGCCACGGCCGAGACGGCTGACGCCAGCGTCGCCAGCGCCGGTGCTTCCGACAAGCCGGTATCGGGCGTCAAGATCGGTGCCCTCGGCAGCGGCGTGGATCCCGCCACGGCCGGTCGCACCGCCACCATGGCATCGCTGACCGACCCCAATCACATCCTGTCCGATCGCGCGATCTATTTCGACTTCGACAGCTACGTCATCAAGGCCGACCACGTGCCGATGGTCGAGGCCCATGCCGCGTTCCTGAAGGCCAATGGCCAGATGCGCATGCTCATCCAGGGCAATGCCGACGAGCGTGGCAGCCGCGAGTACAACCTCGCGCTGGGTCAGAAGCGTGCCGAGGCCGTCAAGCGCGCACTGGTGCTGCTGGGCGCGAATGATGCGCAGATCGAGTCGGTCAGTCTCGGTGAAGAGAAGCCGCGCTGCACCGAGCAGACCGAAAGCTGCTGGAGCGAAAACCGCCGCTCCGACATGCTCTACTCCGGCGAATACTGATGAACCGGCGCCTCACGACAGCGCTGTTGCTCACGCTCGCGTGCGCGGGCTCCGTGCAGGCGCAAATGTTCGGTTCCTCCGAGTCGAAGCAGGTCGGTGCCCTGCGCGAAGAGATGGAAGCCCGGTTCAGCAACATGAACCGGGCGCAGTTCGAACTGCTCAATCAGAACACCGGGCTGCGCGACGAAGTCGCCAGACTGCGCGGGCAGATCGAAGTGCTGCAGCATGAGGTCGAATCGCTGCGTTCGCGTCAGCAGGACTTCTACGTCGATCTCGACGGCCGTCTGCTGCGGCTCGAGTCGCCGGGCCAGGCCACGCCCGGCAGCAGCGCTCCGCAAGCCAATGCCGCAGAAGAGTCGGCGGACTACGAGGCCGCACTCGAACTGCTCAAGCAGGGCAAGCACGCCGAGTCGCTCGCCGCCTTCCGCAGCTTCATCTCACGCTATCCGTCCAGCAATTCCCAGCCGAATGCGCACTTCTGGGCCGGCAACGCAGCCCTGCAGGCGAAGGAAGTCGCTGCCGCGCGCTCGCTGTTCGAGAAGATCATCAGCACCTGGCCGCAGGACGCCGTGGTACCGGACGCCATGCTCGGCCTGGCAAACAGCCAGCAGCTGCTGGGTGAGCGGCGGGCCGCCAACGAAACGCTCGGCCAGATCATTTCGCGCCATCCGGACAGTTCGGCGGCTCAAATCGCCCGCCAGCGCATCCAGCCCTGAGAACACCCGCTGACAGCATGAACGAACCGACGGCATCGGCCCGCAACGCGTCGCTGCGCATCACCGAGATCTTCACTTCGATCCAGGGTGAGTCCTCTCGCGCCGGGCTGCCGACGGTGTTCGTCCGTCTCACCGGCTGCCCGTTGCGCTGCACATGGTGTGATACCGAGTATGCCTTCCAGGGCGGCACCTCGCGCAGCATCGACGACATCGTCGCCGAGGTCCTTGCAAGCGGCGTCCGCCATGTCTGCGTCACCGGCGGAGAACCCCTCGCACAGAAAGCCTGCCTCGTCCTGCTCGGCCGGCTGTGCGACGCCGGGCTCGAGGTTTCCCTCGAAACCAGCGGCGCACTCGACATCGCCGAAGTCGACCGGCGGGTGGCCTGCATCATGGACCTCAAACCGCCCGGCTCGGGCGAATCCGCGCGCAACCGCCTCGACAACCTTTCCCACCTCGACGCCGGCGATGAGGTGAAGTTCGTGCTCGCCGATCAGGCCGACTACGACTGGGCGAAATCCGTGGTCGCCGAGCACGCGCTCGACACGCGCTGTGGCGTGCTGTTCTCGCCGGTACATGGTTCGCTTTCAGCGACGATGCTGGCAGACTGGATCGTGCGCGACCGCTTGCCGGTACGCTTCCAGACCCAGCTCCACAAGATCCTGTGGCAAGACGCGCGCGGACGCTGAGGTCATGAAAACCGACCGACGTTCTGCCGTCATCCTGCTCTCCGGCGGCCTCGACTCCACGACCTGTCTGGCCATCGCACGCGATGCCGGCTATGACTGCCATGCCCTGTCGGTCGCCTACGGCCAGCGTCATGCCGCCGAGCTGTCCGCCTCGCGCCGCATCGCGCAGCACTTCGGCGTGCAGGAATACCGCCTCGCCAATGTCAGCCTCGGGCAGTTCGGAGGCTCGGCACTGACCGACCCGACGATCCAGGTGCCCGCAGCCGGTGGCAGCACCCAGGGCGAGATTCCCGTCACCTATGTACCGGCACGCAACACGGTGATGCTGTCGATGGCGCTGGCCTGGGCCGAAGTGGTCGGCGCCAGCGATATTTTCATCGGCGTGAACGCCGTCGATTACTCCGGCTACCCCGACTGCCGACCGGAGTACATCCGCGCTTTCGAAACGATGGCCAATCTCGCCACGCGCAGCGCAGTCGAGGGCAACAAGCTGCGCATCCATGCACCGCTGATGCATCTGTCGAAGGCCGAAATCATTCGCCGGGGCGTGGCCCTCGGCGTGGATTACGGCATGACCGTATCGTGCTATCAGGCCAACGAAGAAGGGCTTGCCTGCGGTGGCTGCGACGCCTGCCAACTGCGAAGGGAAGGATTCGAGGTCGCCGGCATCGCCGATCCGACACGGTACCGCTGAGGGCCATCCTCAAGGCACTAGGCAGCAGCCCCAGGCGCAAGCCGGACAGTGCCGCCGAGCGAGCCTTGCCCGGCAGGCCGGGATGGACGAACCACCACGCCCCGCACGACACTGGCTTCAGCGTTGCCAAAAAAAACGGCCCTCACGGGCCGTTGTCCTGCGTGTTCGCGGGAAACCTGCTTACTCGCCATCACGCATGCGGGCGGTGATCATCTTCAGATCGACCTCGACCGAATCGACACCCTTGACCGCCCGCGCAACGCGTTCGGCGGCGCGGCGCTCGGCCTCATCGACGACCACACCTTCGAGCCTCACCGCGCCGTCGTTGGCGGTGATCGCGATGTTGACGTGATCGGTATCGTCATCGCTGCGCAGGGCCGCACGCACGTGCGCCTCCAGTGAAGCGTTGGCAAGTTGCCTGCGCGACTCGGGCGTCTCCTTGAACTCGGGCAGCGCCAGCAGCGTCTTGATCTGCGCCACACAACCGGCAACCGACACGCGATCGGTGTTGAGCACCAGGTCGTACAGCAGCGGATCCCCCCAGGTCACCCCGAAGCGGACATTCATGTTGTGGGTGTGGGCTGCATCGCTGCGCTTGAGCTCGGCGCGCACGAGATCCTCGTCGTCGGTGTCGAGGCGACGCATCATCCAGGCCACGCGGCTGTCCATCGATGCACACACGCGAATGCAGGGAATGTGCGGAATGCTGCGCAGCAGGTAGGTCGCACCCCAGCCGCGAATGATGATGTTGCCGCGCTCGGCAAGCTCATAGACCTCTTCGGCCACATAGGTCGACACGCTGCGCGAATCGGTCGACATGCGGTCGAGCATGCCGCCCTTTCCTTCCATGACGCGGCGGATCAGGCTCTTGCGCTTGTGCATCTTCTCGGCGACGTGATCCACCACCTCATGGGTCACCTGGGCCAGACCGAGCTCCTCGGCCAGCGCCTGGGACACGTCCTTGCCGAGCGACCCCATTTCCTGGTTCATTGCAATAACGGGCATTTCGCACCTCCAGCGGTGAAACTTCCATCACTACAAAAAAGGCGACCCGCCGGAGCGGGTCGCCTTCATCATCGAATCAATCAGGACGCCGAATCGGCAGCCATCTTCTTCGACACGTAGAACTTCTGGTACAGCGAGGTGACCACCGGCAGGAAGGCCAGGATGATCGCCAGCCACATGATCGATGCCACGATGCCGTTGGAGAAGAAGATCCCCAGTTCGCCGTTGGACATCAGCATGGCCTGACGGAAGGCGTTCTCCGTACCACCACCCAGCACCAGCGCCAGAACCACAGGAGCCAGCGGGTACTTGAGCTTCTTCATGCAGTAGCCGATGGCACCGAACACCACCATGTACCACACGTCACCCTGGGCGTTGGCCACGGTGTAGGCACCGATCGAGCACGCGATCAGGATGATCGGGGCGATGATCGAGAACGGCACACGCAGGATCGCGGCAATCAGCGGCACGGTGGTCAGGCAGACGATCAGGCCGGCGATGTTACCGAGGTACATCGAGGCGATCAGGCCCCACACGAAGTCCTTCTGCTCGGTGAAGAGCAGCGGACCCGGCTGGAGACCCCAGATCATCAGGCCACCCAGCAGCACCGCGGCAGTCGGCGAACCCGGGATACCCAGGGTCAGCATCGGCAGCAGGGCAGCCGTACCGGCAGCGTT
Organism: Azoarcus sp.; assembly: GCA_041595655.1. GTDB lineage: Bacteria > Pseudomonadota > Gammaproteobacteria > Burkholderiales > Rhodocyclaceae > Pseudazoarcus. Next base: position 4,382 of record JBFHJY010000074.1, on the reverse strand, counting down.
GTTGGCGGTTTCCGGACCGATCAGGCCGTCGAGCTCACCGGTACCGAACTTGTCGCCGTTCTTGGAGAACTTCTTGGCGATACCGTAGGCCATGAAGGACGCCGGAGTGGCACCCGCCGGAGCGATGCCGAGGCAGGAGCCCAGGACCATCGAACGCAGGAAGTTGGCCCAGTGCTTGCCGAGCATGCCCCAGGTCTTGAGCACGACCTTGGGATCGATCTTGGCGGCCACACCCTTGAAGGACAGACCCTCTTCCATCGACACCAGGATCTCGCCGAGGCCGAACATACCGATAACGGCGATCAGGAACTCGAAACCACGCATCAGTTCGGAAGTACCGAAGGTCATGCGCAGCGCGCCGGTCACCACGTCCATGCCGACGCAGGCCAGACCGAAGCCGAACATCGCGGCGACGAGCACCTTGGAGGCAGCTTCCTTGCCCATCGACATGAAGGCCGCGAAGGTCACGCACATGATCGCGAAGTATTCCGGCGGACCGAAGCGCAGCGCGTACTCGGCGATGATCGGGGCGAGGAAGGTGATCAGCAGGATCGCAAAGAACGCACCGATGAACGAGGCCGTGAACGAGGTGGTCAGCGCCTCACCGGCCATGCCGCGCTTGGCGAGCGGATAGCCGTCGAAGGTGGTCGCAACCGAATACGAACAGCCAGGGATGTTGAAGATGATTGCCGTGATGGCGCCGCCGAACAGCGAGCCCCAGTAGATGCACGACAGCATGATGATGGCCGAAACCGGGTCCATGCTGAAGGTCAGCGGCAGCAGAATCGCGATGCCGTTGGCGCCGCCGAGACCCGGCAGCACGCCCATCAGCACCCCGAGGAAGATGCCGACGAACATCAGCACAACGTTCATGGGGGTCAGGACGGTCTGCATCCCCCCCAAAAGAAGTCCTAATTCTTCCACTTCCTTACTCCTTTTTGGTCTTCTCCACCGCGTTGTTGCGCGGTGTCATAAATGTTTGAACGAAAATCCTGGCGGGATCAGAGGCCCAGAGCAGCCTCGATCGGGCCTTTCGGAAGCGGAACCAGGAACCAGACTTCGAACATCACGAAGATGCAGGCCGGCACGATGATGGCGTAGGGCAGCGTGCGTACGAAGGAATAGCCGCCATTGACCATCATGAAGCCGATGATGTACAGCGCAGCCGCCGCGTACAGGCCGATGTAGCTCATCAGGAAGACATAGAGCACGGTCGGGATGTACACCTTGATGACCGACTTGATCTGCCCGCGCGTGACGAAGCTCGAATCACCCACCGCCTTGTTGCCGGGCATCATCGCGGAGACGATGATCAACACCGCACCGAAGATCAGCAGGCAGCCGATGTAGAACGGGAAATAGCCGGATTCGGGGCCCATGTCGCCCCAGGAGTTGCCGATGCGCACGGAGTCAAAAATGACGATTGCGCCCAGCGCGATAAAGAACAGCGCAAGCGCGATGTCCATGGCCCGGGTCGAAACCAGGGACTTGTCATCGCCGTGCGCGGCCTGATCTTGTTCCATTCGTTGTTACCTCAAAACGTAAAAGGCTCAAACCGGGAGGACGGCCTAACAATATTACGTGCGCACCGGCTTTCACCGGGCGCACGCGTTTTTTACCAAAGAGCAGATGCGCCCGACCGGAGGACGGTCAGGCGCACGGGACTTGCTTACTTCGCGAGGAAGCCGGCGGTTTCCATCAGCTTGCGATGGGTAGCCTCGGCGTCCTTCAGCCATGCGACGAACTCGTCACCGGCCATGGAGGTCTGGTTGAAGGCACCAGTCTGCATGAACTTCTTCCAGTCTTCGGTCTGCATGACCTTGTCGAGCACGCCGACGTAGTAGTCGACGACGTCCTGCGACACGCCCGGCGCAGCCATGATGCCGCGAAGCATCTGGTACACCACGTCAACACCGCTTTCCTTGCAGGTCGGGATATCCGACCAGGCCATGTCTTCGGTGACCTTGTCGGTGTAGATGCTGCGCTCGGCATCGAACAGGCACAGCGGACGCAGACCGCCGCCACGCCACTGCGAAACGGCCTCGAGCGGGTTGTTCACCGAGGAGTTCACGTGATTGCCGACGACCTGGGTTGCAACCGCGCCACCCCCCTTGAACGGCACGTAGGTCCACTGGGCGCCGGTCGATTCCTGCAGCGCGACCGTGATGATCTGGTCTTCCTGCTTGGAGCCGGTACCGCCCATGCGGAACTTGCCCGGACCCGCTTCCTTGACCGCGTCGATGTATTCCTTGGCGGTCTTGTACGGGGTTTCGGCGTTCACCCACAGCGCGAACTGGTCAAGGGCCAGCATCTTGATGGGGGTCAGATCGGACCAGTTGAACGGGATACCGGTGGCCATCGGCGTGGTGAACACGTTCGACAGCGTGATGACCAGCTTGTGGGCATCGTTCTTGGCGTTCTTGATGTACAGGAAGCCTTCGGCGCCGGCACCACCCGACTTGTTCACCACGACCAGCGGCTGCTCCATCAGGTCGTGCTTGACGATGACGCCCTGGATGAAGCGGGCCATCTGGTCAGCACCACCACCGGTACCGGCGGGAATGATGAACTCGACCGGCTTGGTCGGTTCCCAGGCTGCGCTGGCAACCATCGGGGCGCCGAGTGCGACGGCTGCGGCGAGGGTGGTCAGGGCGGGGACGGTCTTGTAGCGAGACTTCATTGATGATCCTCCTTAGGTGATTACCGGCAGTTCCGGGAATTTTCCGGCGCTTCCGATTCGCTTGTCGCGGCATCGTGCGGAACACCCGATGCAACGACTTGTCTTAGTGCTTTTCTTGAGGCAGCGATAAACCTCGTTGATGAAAGGATAAATGATGCTACGGTCGAAGCAAGCGCCGCGTCGGCAGAATCTTGACATCGGTCAAGATTTTCCGGAGCCGCGCAATTCAGCAACGACGCGGGATTCAAGGTCGCACGCATCGCGTCCGCACAAAATTGGGGTAAACGCTATCGGGCTGTAGACAGGTGCTGAGGACCGTCCCGGAAGCTGCAAATGGATGCCAAAAGAATAAAGCCGAATTGCATTGAAATATGCAATTCGGCTTTAGAATGGATGCGCCGCAACGCCCGGCGCTGCTGGGCTTACGGCTTTCTTACAGAACAGGGACTGCACACATTGCAACCCTTTGCAAACAGACCTGCATGCGCAGCGGCCTGCGCGCCGCGATCCGGAAAAATCAGAAGAACGAAGGGAGCCATTTCGGGCGTACGGCGTGACTGCGCGCCCATTTGATGGCATCGACGATCTTGTCCGGGGCCTGATTGCCGGAAAATCCCTTCTCGTTGTTCAACACCAGGAACGGTACCGTGGTGATGCCGAGGCGCTTGGCCTCCGCATCCGTCTCCCGCACCCAGTCGACATCGGTTTCGCTGGCAAGGTAGGCACGCAGTTCGGTGGCGTCGAGCCCCGCCGCAACGCCGATGTCGAGCAGCTCATCGTGGCTGGAAAGGTTGCGCCCCTCCATGAAGTACGCGCGGTACAGGGGCTCGGCCACGGCTTCGCGGACACCACGCAGCTCGGCAAAGCGCAGCAGGCGGTGGGCGTCGAGGGTGTTGGGCTGCACCTTGATGAGGTCGAAGCGGTAGTTGAGACCCTGACGCCGAGCGGCCTTTTCGGCAGCGGCGAACAGGTCGGGCGCGTTGGCGCGACCGGGATACTTGTGCTTGAGGTACTCGAAACGGTCGACCCCTTCGCGCGGCAGCGATGCATTGAGCATGTACGGCAGCCAGCGGACCTCCGGCTGACGCTCGTTCGGGAAGGACTTGCTGTAGTAATCGAGCGCACTGTCGATGTAACGCTTGCCGACATAACACCAGGGACAGACGAGGTCTGAGTAGATATCGACCGTAAACGGTTTCATTGCAGCTCCAGGATTCGCAAAGTCGTCTTAGGGCGATCTTGCGCAGAAAAGTTCTATTGGCCGCCCCAGCGACCCAGCGTATGAAAGCGCGCAGCCGCCAGTTCTTCGCACTTGGCCGCCGCCGCAGCGGCGTCCTGGCGCGGACTTGCGCCGATCTCGGGCGCCACCGCAAGCAATGCCGCGGCAGTGTCGGGATCGGACAGGGCCTGCCCGAGCACGGCTCCGTCCACCCATTCCAGCTTGGCGGATTCGAAGCGCGCGTACACCCGCCCGTTCTCACGCTGCACGAAGTTGACGCTGGGCAGGCGCCGGATGCACTGCAGCAGGAACAATGCGTTCTGCTCCACCGCCATCTGCTCCGGTGGCGGATAGACCGCCTGCGGGGAGTGCGCATGCACGTTGATCTTGCGGAAACGATCGACGTCGATCAGCCCCTTGACGTCGAGGATGTTCATCTCGCCATTCCAGCCGAAGGCGACGGTGAGCGGAATCTCCCCCTTG
>JBFHJY010000073.1:0-9189 GCA_041595655.1 Azoarcus sp. | reverse complement strand
CGTCCTTGGTCGCCTGGCGGTGCGAGTCGATGAAATAGGCGGGCACCGTGATGACGGCCTCGGTCACTTGCTCGCCGAGATAGTCCTCGGCGGTCTTCTTCATCTTGCGCAGCACTTCGGCCGAAACCTGCGGCGGGGCGATCTTCTTGCCGCGCACTTCAACCCAGGCGTCGCCGTTGTCGGCCTTGACGATGGAGTAGGGCATCAGGTCGATGTCCTTCTGCACTTCCTTCTCGTCGAAGCGGCGGCCGATCAGGCGCTTGACCGCGAACAGGGTGTTTCTGGCGTTGGTGACGGCCTGACGCTTGGCCGGCGCGCCGGTGAGGATCTCGCCGTCTTCGGCGTAGGCGACGACGGACGGCGTGGTACGCGCGCCTTCGGAGTTCTCGATGACCTTCGGCTTGCCGCCTTCCATCACGGAGACGCAGCTGTTGGTGGTGCCGAGGTCGATGCCGATGATCTTGCCCATGATTGTTTTCCTTCTCTTACGATGTTCTGTGAGGCCGCCCCGTGCGACCGTGTTGTAGCGAATATGGGGCGCCAGCGAGCACTTTCAAGCCCCCGTTGCGCTCAGGAGTCCTTTGCCCTGGCGACCTGCACCAGCGCCGGGCGCAACACGCGGTCATGCAACAGGTAACCCTTTTGCAGCACCATGACGACCGTGTTCGGCTCTGCATCGGACTCGATCGTGCCGATGGCCTGATGGCGGTTCGGATCAAACTTCTGGCCGAGCGGATTCTCTTCGCTGAGGGCAGCGCCATCAAAGGCCGACGTGAGCTGTTTCAGCGTCAGCTCGACGCCTTCGCGCAGGCTCTCCAGGGTCTGCTTCTCGGTGGCGAGAGCGGCTTCGAGACTGTCGCGGACGGGAAGCATCGCGGCGGCGAACTTCTCGGCGGCGAACTTCGATGCCTTGGCGACATCTTCCTGGGCGCGGCGGCGCACGTTCTCGGTCTCGGCCTTGGCCCGCAGCCACGCGTCGTGATGTTCCTCGGCCTTCTGTTCGGCCGCGCGAATGGCCTCTTCGAGGGGGGGCATGCGGTCGGTGTGCGTGTCCTGCGAAGCGTCGGATGCGACATCTTCCCCGGGCACGTTCCCGGCGGCGTCCTGATTGTTTTCCTGCATTGCTGCGACTCCCGTTGTTCAACGATCCCTGGCCAACTGGGGCCATCACCCGGAATTTCAAGCCCGCGCAGGGCCTGAATTCCGGCGACTCCGTCAGTCCGTGCGCGAGCGGTGACTCCGCGTGGGCGGTGTATGCTAGCGGGAATTGGCGCGCCAAGGGCGCCGGCCCGTGAGAACCATGAGCGAAATCCCAGCACGCATCGGCCGTTTCGACATCCTTGAGCAGGTCGGCAAGGGCGCGACCGCGACGGTATATCGAGCGGTCAGCGAGGACCATCCCGAAGGGGTGGCGATCAAGCACATCCGTTTCAAGGAGTCGGGCGATGGCCATGCGCGCCGCATACGACGCCTGCGCAAGCTGATCCGCGCTGAGGCCAGCGTCGCGCGCCGTCTGCAGCATCCGAACATCATCCGCATCCACGAAGTCGTCGTCGACGATGACGAGGCGCATGTGGTGATGGAGCATTTTCCCGGCAGACCCTTGAGCCGGCACTGTGCGTTCGACAGGCTGCTGCCCATGCATCGGGTGATGAGCATCGTGTTCAAGTGCTGCATGGCGCTCGATCATGCTTTCCGCCAGGGGGTGGTGCACCGTGACATCAAGCCCGACAACATCCTTGTCGACGATGACGACAACGTGAAGATCACCGATTTCGGGCTGGCGCTGAACATCGGCAAGAAGCTCGACAGTGATTCGACCTTCATCCTCGGCGTGGGCTCGCCGGCCTACATGAGTCCCGAGCAGATCAAGAACTACCCGCTCAACCAGAAGACCGACCTGTATTCGCTCGGCGTGGTGCTCTACCACCTGCTCACCGGGCGGCTGCCGTTCCGCGCCAGCAACCACGCGCAACTGGTCTATCGCATCCTCAACGCCGATCCGCCGCCGCCCTCAAAGATCAATCCCGAACTGCCCGAGTCGGTCGACAAGGTGGTGTTCAAGGCGCTGGAGAAGGATCTGTACTCGCGCTACCGCAACGGTGCCGAATTCGCGCAGGACCTGTCCGGCATCCGCTACAAGATCGTCGATGAAAACCACCGCGGTCAGGATGCGCGGCGTTTTGCGGCGCTGCGCCGGCTGGCCTTCTTCACCGAGTTCGATGACATCGAGGTGTGGGAGGCGCTGCGCATCTCGTCATGGCGCATGGTGTCCGAGCGCACGGCGATCTTCCGCGAGGGCGACAAGGACGAGCGTTTCGGCGTGCTGGTGGAGGGCGAAATCGAGATCTCGATCGACGGCAAGCGCATCGACAGCATCGTGCCGGGCGAGATCTTCGGCGAGATGGCGTGGCTGGATGCGCCCGTTTCGCGCCAGATGTACACCGCCGTAAGCGTGCGCGACAGCAGCTATCTGGAGGTCAGCCCGGCCGCGCTGGCGCTGGCCTCGGAAGAACTGCGCGACGCCTTCCGCGACCGGGTTGGCTCGGTCGTGGCGCGCCGCTGCGCCGACGGCATGCGGGCCATCGCCACGCAGGGCGATGCCGAGGCGACGCGCCCGGACCGCACGTCCATGGGCAGCGCGGAGCTGCAACTGGCCGACGACTGAAGCCGCTCAGCGCGTTGCGCCCAGATCCTTTGCCCGCAGTGCTGCGAGTTCGAGCTCCTGTGCGCTCGGAGCCGCGATGTCCAGCCAGTTCCCGAGGCTGGCGCACGCGACGTCGGCAAGCGCGGCGATCCAGTCCGCGCGCTCGTTGAGGCAGGGGATGTAGTGGAACTGCTCGCCGCCGGCCTCGAGGAAGGCTTCGCGGCATTCCATGGCGATCTCCTCGAGTGTCTCCAGACAGTCGGAGACGAAGCCCGGGCAGATCACGTCCGCACGTTTGACGCCTTCGCGGGCGAGCTTCTGCAGCGTCGGTTCGGTGTAGGGCTGCAGCCATTCGGCCTTGCCGAAGCGCGACTGGAAGGTGATCTGCCAGCGTTCGCGCGGCAATTCGAGTGCTTCGGCGAGCAGGCGCGCGGTCTTGTGGCATTCGCAGTGATAGGGGTCGCCCAGCTCCAGCGAGCGGCGCGGGATGCCGTGAAAGCTCATTACCAGCTTGTCGGGCTCACCATTGGCCCGCCAGTGTTCGCGCACGCTGGCCGCCAGCGCGGCAATGTAGGCCGGATGGTCCTGGAAACTGCGTACGAAACGGATCTCGGGCTGGTTGCGCCAGTGCGTGATGCAGCGCGCCACCTCATCCATCACGCTGGCGGTAGTGCTGGCGGCATATTGCGGGTACAGCGGCAGCACGACGATGCGGGTGCAGCCGGCGCTGCGCATTCGGTTCAGGGCGGTCGGGATCGACGGTTCGCCGTAGCGCATCGCCCAGTCGACGGTGATCTGGCCATGCCCTTCGTGCAGCAACTGCCCGGCCAGCAGCTTGGCCTGCTTTTCGGTGTGCACCTTCAACGGCGAGCCTTCGTTGGTCCACACCGTGGCGTACTTCTCGGCTGACTTCTTCGGCCGGACGTTGAGAATGATGCCGTTGAGGATCGGCCACCACGCCACACGCGGGATCTCCACCACGCGAGGGTCGGACAGGAACTGCTTGAGGTACTTGCGCAGCGCCGGCGCGGTCGGCGCCTCGGGCGTGCCGAGATTGACGATCAGGACGCCGGTCTTCGGCGCCGTGCCGTGGGTGTAGGCGGGTTCGGTCCAGTAGCGGCCCATTCTGGGGATCCTTGGCTGGTGGAGAGTTTGGGTGAGGCCGTGGTGGCTCAGGTGTGTTCTTGGTTGCGCGCGATCGCCATGGTATGTGAAGACTGGCGCTAGTCGTTGCTGTGCGACAGTGCGTTCGACAACAGACGGGCGGTGATGTCGACGATCGGAATCACACGATCATAGGCCATGCGTGTCGGCCCGATGACGCCGACCGAGCCGACGACCTTACCGTCAACCTCGTAGCCGGCCGTGATGACGCTGCAGCCATCGAGCTCCTCCATGCCTGATTCGTTGCCGATGAAGATCTGCACACCGTCTGCGCGGTTGGACATCTCGAGCAGCTGGATCAGCCCGGTCTTGCGCTCGAACAGTTTGAACAGCTCGCGGATGCGCGACATGTTCGACGACAGTTCCTCGACCTCAAGCAGATTGGTTTCGCCCGACAGCACGTAGCTGTCCGAAGCGCTGGCGAGCTCTCCGCTGGCTTCCACGGTGGCGCTCATCAGTTCCGAGATGTCGCTGCGCAGCTGCTGCAGCTCGCCCTGCAGCCGGGCGCGCATCTCATCGAAGGCGTGGCCGGCGTAGTGCGCCGTCAGGTAGTTGCCCGCCTCGGTCAGCTCGCCCGGGGTGTAGCTGCGCTTGGTGTGCAGGATGCGGTTCTGCACGTCGCCGGCGCTGGTCACGATGATCAGCAGGATGCGCGCATCCGAGATGCGGACGAACTCGATCTGCCGGATGCGAACCGTCTCCTGGCGTGGGCTGACGACCACGCCGGCGAAGTGGGTCAGGCTGGAAAGCAGATGAGAGGCCGAACTGATCAGGCGCTGTGGCTGGTCCGGCAGCAGCTGGCCGCGCAGCTCCATCACGCGCCGTTTCTCCAGAGGCTGCACCGTGAGCAGCGAATCCACGAAGAAGCGGTAGCCGCGCGCGGTCGGCATGCGGCCGGCCGAAGTGTGCGGGCTGGTGATGAAGCCCATTTCCTCGAGATCGCTCATGACGTTGCGCACGGTAGCCGGGGAAAGTTCCAGGCCGGAGTGTTTCGACAGCGTGCGCGAGCCGACCGGGTTTCCTTCCTCGATGTAGCGTTCGATCAAGGTCTTGAGCAGGATCTGCGAGCGAGCGTCGAGCGTGGGTTGCGTCATGTCGTCATCGTGATGTCGGTCAGCAGGCATTATTCAGGCCTTGTCCTGGCATGTCGAGGCCGGCTGCGGGCTTGAACGGCGGATCCATGATTGTGGTTTAATCCGCGCATGAAAACAGCCTTCCGCACCGTCGCGCTCGTCGGCAAGTACCAGGACCCCGGAGTCGCTGACGCCGTCCTGGAAGTCGCATCCTTCCTGAGCGCGCGTGGCCTGTCGGTATGGATAGAACAGGATACTGCGGGTTCCATTCCCAGCCTGTGTGCAGGATGTGTCGCCCGTGACGACGTGGCGATCGGGGAGGGGGCTGATCTGGTCGTGGTGCTCGGTGGTGACGGCACCATGCTGCATGCCGCGCGTACCTTCGGCCAGCGTGGTGTGCCGCTGGTCGGCGTCAATCGCGGGCGACTGGGATTCCTGACCGACATCAGCCGTGATGAGGCAGTCAGGCATCTCGCCGACATCCTCGACGGTCGCTACAAGGAAGAGCAACGCGGCATGCTCGAAGCCACCGTCAGTCGGGATGGCGTCGATCAGGTCACCATGCGCGCCTTCAACGACGTCGTGCTGAGCAAGGGTGAATCAGGCCGGCTGATCGAGTTCGATGTGAGCGTGGACGGCGAGTATGTCTATACGCAGCGTTCCGACGGCATGATCGTGTCGACGCCGACGGGCTCGACGGCTTATTCGCTGTCGGCCAACGGCCCCATCCTGCACCCCACCTTGCATTGCATGGCGCTGGTGCCACTTGCGCCGCATGCACTGACCGCGCGTCCGGTGACCTTGCCCGACAGCTGTCGCATCGACATCGAGCTGCTGGCGCCACACGATGCGGGCATCTTCTTCGACGGCCATGGACGCTTCGACGCGCATCCGGGAGATCGTCTGTCGATCCGGCGTGCCCCGGGCAGCATCCGGTTGCTGCACCCCGAGAACTACAGTTACTTTGCCATGCTGCGCGAGAAGCTCCACTGGAGCACCGCGCCGAGCATGCCCTGACGCACCCCATGCTACGTCGTCTGACCATACGTGATTTCGTCATTGTCGATCGCCTCGAACTCGAGTTCGAGGGTGGTTTCGGCACGCTTACCGGCGAAACCGGCGCCGGCAAGTCCATCCTGCTCGACGCCCTCGGGCTCGCGCTGGGCGATCGCAGTGATGCGGCGAGTGTGCGCGCGGGCTGTGACAAGGCCGATATCGTTGCCGAGTTCGATCTGCCGGTGGGTGGCCCGCTGGCGCAGTGGCTGACCGACCATGACCTGCCGGTCGATGACGGCGTGGTGATGTTGCGGCGTGTGGTCGATGCCGGCGGCCGCTCCCGCGCGTGGATCAGCGGCGTGCCGGTGACGCTGACCCAGTTGCGTGAAGCTGGCGATTGGCTGGCCGACATTCATGGCCAGCATGCCCATCATGCCTTGCTGCGCAGTGACGCCCAGCGTGCCTTGCTCGACGCGCATGCCGGCACGACCGGGCTGGCGGCCGAGGTGGCCGAGGCCTACCGCGCATGGCAGCGCATCGCGCGCCTGCGTGAGGCGGCGGACAGCGACGCGGCCAACACGCAGCGTCAGCGCGAACTGCTGGTGTGGCAGATCGACGAGCTCGAAAAGCTGGATTTCCAGGCCGAGGAATGGACCGAGCTCGATGCCGAGCAGCGCAGGCTGGGGCATGCCGCCGGCCTGATCGAGGGCTCGGCCGAGGCGCTGGCCATGCTGGCTGAGGGGGATGTGTCGGTCGCCGACATGCTGGGGCAGGTCGTGTCCCGAGTCGAGGCGCTGGCCGGCCTGGATCCGGATCTCGAAGAAGTGCGTGAGTTGGTGTCGGGTGCGCGTATCCAGATCGACGAGGCGGCCCACAGCCTGCGCCGCTATCACGAAAAGCTGGATGTCGATCCCGCGCGTCTGCAGGAGGTGGAGCGTCGCATCGCTGCGATCACCGATGTCGCGCGCAAGTATCGTGAGCAGCCTGCCGGGTTGCCAGCGCTGCTGCAGGCGTGGCGCTGCGAGCTTGCCGAACTGGATGAACGCGCTGATCCGGCGCGGCTGGCCGAGGCCGAAACCGAGGCGTTCAAGGCCTGGGAGGTGGCGGCAAAACGCTTGTCCGACCAGCGCCGGCCCGCGGCAGAGCGGTTGTCGGGCGAGGTGAGTGAAGCCATGCAGACGCTCGCGATGGCCGGTGGGCGCTTTGAAGCGGCCTTGCTGCCGCGCGAGCAGGGCGCGGCCCACGGACTCGAGGATGTGGAGTTCCGGGTGGCGGCCAATCCAAGCCAGCCCCTGCGTCCTCTCGCCAAAGTCGCCTCGGGGGGTGAGCTGTCACGCATCGGTCTTGCCATTCAGGTCATGAGCAGTCGTGATGCAGCGGTGCCGACGCTGCTCTTCGATGAGGTCGACGTCGGTATCGGCGGCGGTGTGGCCGAGCGGGTAGGGCAGATGCTGCAACGGCTCGGTTGCGACCGCCAGGTGCTGTGCGTGACCCATCTTCCGCAGGTGGCAGCCTGCGCAGACTGGCAATGGAACATCGCCAAGCGTGAATGCGACGGTCAGACGCTCAGTTCAGTCACGCCGCTGCGGGGAGAGGGGCGCGTCGAGGAGCTTGCGCGCATGCTGGGTGGGCTCGAGATCACCGACGCCACGCGCAGGCACGCCGCCGAGATGCTGTCGCGTGCGCGTGCCAAGGCCTGTGCGGATTGATCCGCGCGGGCTGATCGGGCCTTGCCGGCTCAGCCGTTCTTTTGGCGGTTAGGACAATTTTCGCGCAGGCAGTCGACGTACAGATAAAGGGCGTGCTCCCTGACCTGGAAGCCGCGCTCGTGAGCGATTCGCTCCTGCCGGCGCTCGATTTCCGCATCGAAGAATTCCTCGACCGCACCGCACTGCAGGCACACGAGATGGTCGTGATGTCCGCCTTCGTTCAACTCGAAGACGGCCTTGCCCGCTTCGAAATAATGACGCTCGAGCAGACCTGCCTGCTCGAATTGCGTCAGTACGCGATACACGGTCGCGAGGCCGATGTCCATGCCGTCGGCGATCAGCATGCGGTAGACGTCTTCCGCCGTGAGGTGGCGCGTTTCGGTGTTCTGGAAGAGGTCAAGGATGCGCAAGCGGGGGTAGGTTGCCTTCAGGCCTATGCTCTTGAGGCTTTGCGAATTGTCCGACATGGGTTCCGTCTCTCCACCGGGTGCCGCTGTTGGTCTGGTTGCGGGAAATCCGCCACCATCGCGGCGGAACAGCGCGGCCTTGCAGCCTATGATATATTTTTTGTCCTCCCATGAGAACGACGCGCAAGCGCGTCCATGCCCCCCTTACAAAGGCGATCCATGCGCTCGACAACCATTTTCGTGCTTCTTCTCATCGGCGCCTTGCTTCTCCCGGCCTGCAGTCCCTACCGCATCGACGTGCGTCAGGGGAATTATGTTGATCAGGAAATGGTGGCCCAGCTGCGCAAGGGGATGACTCGCGATCAGGTCCGGTTCGTGCTGGGCACGCCCTTGGTGGTCGACATGTTCCGCGAGGACCGCTGGGACTATGTCTATCGTTTCACCGAAGGCTGGGGCGAGCCCCAGATGCGCACCATGAGCCTGTTCTTCATCGACGGCCAGCTCGATCGTGTTGACGGCGACGTGATGCCGGCCGCGACTCCGGATGAGTTGCAGGACAACGGTACGCAGCGTGCGCGCGTGGTCGAAGTGCCGCCGTCCGAAGGCCGCCGCTGAGCGCGGCCGGCGTCGTAATTTTTGAGGTTTCAACGCATGACGCAACGCCGTATTGCCATTGCCGGCGCGTCCGGACGCATGGGCCGGATGCTGGTCGAGGCTACGCTGAATGATCCGCAGGCAACGCTGGTGGCCGCCTTCGATCAGCGCGACTCCGCGTTCATCGGCCGTGACGCAGCGGAATTTCTTGGCACGTCCTGTGGCGTGAAGATCACCGATGACGCGCGGACGGCGATTGCCGCGGCCGATTGCGTCATCGATTTCACGCGCCCCGAAGGGACGCTGGAGCATCTGGCGCTGGCGCGTGACTCGGGCTGCGCCATGGTGATCGGCACCACCGGTTTTTCGGCCGACGGCAAGCGCGCGATCGCCTACGCGGCCGGGCACATTCCGGTGGTTTTCGCGCCGAACATGGCGGTGGGTGTGAATGCCGTGTTCCGCCTGCTCGAAGTGGCGGCACGCATCCTCGATTCGGGTTACGACATCGAGGTCATCGAAGCGCATCACCGGCACAAGATCGACGCGCCGTCGGGTACTGCGTTGCGCATGGGTGAAATTGTCGCCCGCGAGCTGGGGCG
>JBFHJY010000072.1:0-9277 GCA_041595655.1 Azoarcus sp. | reverse complement strand
GATGGTGATCATCTCGCACGACCGCCACTTCCTGAACCAGGTGTGCACGCACATGGCCGACCTGGATTACGGCACGATCACCGTGTACGCCGGCAACTACGACGACTACATGGAAGCCTCGGTGATGGCGCGCCAGCGCCAGCAGGCGGCCAACGCCCGCGCCAAGGAGAAGATCGCCGACCTGCAGGACTTCGTGCGCCGCTTCTCGGCCAACAAGTCCAAGGCCAAGCAGGCCACCAGCCGCCTGAAGCTGATCGACAAGCTCAAGCCGGAAGACGTCAAGCCGTCGAGCCGCCAGTACCCGTTCATCCGCTTCGAGTACGACGACAAGGACAAGCTGCACCGCCTGGCCTGCGAGATCGACAACATCACCTTTGGCTACGAAGGCGCGGAGCGCCCGCTGTTCAAGGGCTTCACGATGCCGATCGAGGCCGGCGAGAAGATCGCCATCATCGGCGAGAACGGCGTCGGCAAGACCACGCTGCTCAAGCTGCTGATGGGTGAGCTGACCCCGCAGAAGGGCAGCATCAAGTGGGCCGAGAAAGCCAAGCCGGGCTATTACGCGCAGGACCATTCGGCCGATTTCGCCGAGGACGTGAGCCTGACCGAGTGGATCGCGGAATACTCGCGCATCACCGCCGCCGCCACCGGCGAGGACAACGAGACCCTGCTGCGCGGCACGCTGGGCCGGCTGCTGTTCTCGGGCGACGAGGTGAAGAAGTCGGTGAAGGTGATCTCGGGTGGCGAACAGGGCCGCATGCTGTTCGGCAAGCTGATGCTCTCGCGCCCGAACGTGCTGGTGATGGACGAGCCGACCAACCACCTCGACATGGAATCCATCGAGTCGCTCAACACCGCGCTGGACAAGTTCAACGGCACCTTCATCTTCGTCTCGCACGACCGTGAGTTCGTGTCGTCGCTGGCCACCCGCATCGTCGAGATCAAGCTCGACGGCACCATCGTCGATTACCGCGGCAGCTACGAGGAGTATCTCGCCAGCCAGGGTCTGGGCTGAAACCGGGAACAATCGTAGGTCGACATGAGCAGACAGAATGCCGACGGCAGGGATTGATCGAGCGCCGCCGTCGGATTTCGCCTGCGGCTCAACCCGACCTACGAACCCGTCACTCCGCTAGAATCTGCGCATGATCGGCATCTTCCTCATCACTCACGGCACGCTCGGCGAATCGCTGATCCAGTGCGTGAACCACATCCTCAACAAGCGCCCGGCGCAGATCGTGCAACTCGGCGTCAGCGGTCAGGACGACCCGCTCGACCTGCTGCCGACCGCCCGCCACATGCTGCAATGGGTCGATTCCGGTGAGGGCGTGCTGGTGCTGACTGACATCTTCGGAGCGACGCCGTCGAACGTCGCGAGCAAGCTGCTCGAGCCGGGTCGCGTCGAAGGCATCGCCGGGCTGAACCTGCCGATGCTGCTGCGCGCGCTGACCTACCGCGAGCGCGACATGAACACGCTGGTCCAGCGCACCATCAGCGGTGCCTGCGACGGCGTGCTGCACATCAGGTGAGAACGGGATGCCGCGCAAGGAAATCGAAATCATCAACAAGCTCGGCCTGCATGCACGTGCCTCGGCCAAGCTCACCCAGACTGCCAGCCAGTTCGGCAGCGAAGTGTGGATGGAGCGCAACGGCCGGCGCGTGAACGCCAAGAGCATCATGGGCGTGATGATGCTCGCCGCCGCCAAGGGCACCAGCGTGATCGTCGACATCGAGGGGCCTGACGCCGACGAAGCCATGCAGGCCATCGAGGCGCTGGTCGCCGACCGTTTCGGCGAGGAGGAGTAGGCCGCATGACCTTCACCGTGCACGGCCTGCCGGTCTCGCAGGGCATCGCCATCGGCCACGCCCATCTCGTCTCGCGCGCGCTGCTCGAGGTCAATCACTACCATGTCGCCGGGAAGCACGTGGCGGACGAAGCCCGGCGACTTGACGCGTCGGTGGACGCGGTGCGCAGGGAGCTGGCAACCCTCAAGACCACGGCGGCCAGCTCGCAGGCACATGGCGAGGTCGGTGCCTTCGTCGACCTTCAGCTCAGCATGCTGGCCGATCCGCTGCTGGTGGACGCCGCACGGCGCCTCATCCAGGAGCGCCGCTGCAACGCCGAATGGGCGCTGGTGCAGCAGATGGAGCAGCTGGTCGCGCAGTTCGACGAGATCGAGGACGCCTACCTGCGCGAGCGCAAGGCCGACGTGGTGCAGGTGGTCGAGCGCGTGGTCAAGGATCTGGTCGGCCACCCCGGCCACCTTCCGCCGAAGCGCCGTGACGGACTGGGCACCATCATCGTCGCCCACGACCTGTCACCGGCCGACACCATCGGCTTCCGGGATCACAACATCGCCGGCTTCCTGACCGAAATCGGTGGGCCGACCAGCCACACGGCCATCGTCGCACGCACCCTGTCGATCCCGGCGGTGGTCGGTCTGCACCGTTTCCGCGACCTGGTCGAGGAAGACGAACTGATCATCATCGACGGCACGATGGGCATCGTCATCGTCGATCCGGACGAATCCATCGTCGAGGAATACCGCCTGCGCCGGACCGAGCTCGAGGTCAAGCGCTCGCGCCTCAAGCTGCTGCGCGACACACCGGCAAACACGCTCGACGGCCGCTTCGTGTCGCTGCTCGGCAACATCGAGGGGCCATCCGACGCAGCACAGATCAAATCGGTCAACGCCGACGGCGTCGGCCTGTACCGCACCGAGTTCCTGTTCATGGGTCGTGAAGACCTGCCCGGCGAGGATGAACAGTTCGAGGCCTACCGCGCCGTGGTCAAGGCGCTGGCCGGCAAGCCCGTGACCATCCGCAGCTTCGACGTGGGTGCCGACAAGATGCTGTCGCTGCGGCATCAGCGCGAGGAGCCCAACCCGGCGCTGGGCCTGCGCGCAGTGCGCTATTCGCTGTCGGAACCGCAGATGTTCCGCACCCAGCTGCGTGCGCTGCTGCGCGCCTCGGCATTCGGCAAGCTGCGCATCATGATCCCCATGATCTCGCATGTGCAGGAACTGGAGCAGGCGCTGGCAATGATCGCGCTGGCACGCGAAGAGCTGAAGGCGACCAAACACAAGTTCGACCCGGCAGTGGAGGTCGGCGCGATGATCGAGGTGCCCGCCGCTGCGCTGGCCATCGGGATGTTCAAGAAGCGTGTGTCTTTCCTGTCGATCGGCACCAACGACCTGATCCAGTACACCCTGGCCATCGACCGCACCGACGACGCCGTGGTGCATCTGTATGACCCGCTGCATCCGGCGGTGATGCGATTGATCGCCGGCACCATCCAGGCCGGCACGCGCTTCGGCATGTCGGTCTCGGTGTGCGGCGAGATGGCCGGCGACCCGACCTATACCCGCTTGCTGCTTGGCATGGGCCTGCGCGAGTTCTCGATGCACCCGGCCAACGTGCTGGAGATCAAGCAGCAGGTGCTGCACGCCGATTACTCGGAACTGGTCCCGCGCGTGCAGCGCATCCTGCGCATGGACGAACCGGCGCGCGTACATGAAGCAGTGCTGAAGCTGGCGGGGTGATCGTGATCGCAGCAGCTTCAGCCGCGCCCATCGAGCCCTCATGCGGCGAGTCGAAATTGACTTTCCGTTGCGGCCACGCTACTTTCGTGGCCTGACAGCGCCGATTTGAACCACAGCTTGCGGGCGCTCAACAAATACGGCTAAAGCGAGGGCAGCCCTGTCCGCGTTTTGAGCCGACAGGGTTTTTTTGTCTTGTCGCCGGGCCGCCCCAAGACAAGACGGCCCCCTCGGGGGGGCAGCGCAGTCGCGTAGCGACAAGCGTGGGGGCTCACTTTTTGATAACGCCATGATCCAGCCTCAATCGGTCGGCATCGTCACCCCGCAGCGGGCAGTCTTCGAGGAGCCGCTGCAACTCAAAAGCGGTGCCACGCTGCCGTCCTACGAACTCGTCTACGAGACCTACGGCGAACTCAACGCCGATCGCAGCAATGCCGTGCTGGTCTGTCACGCGCTGTCCGGATCGCACCACGTTGCCGGACAGTACGCCGACGATCCCGGCAGCATCGGCTGGTGGGACAACCTCGTCGGCCCCGGCAAACCACTCGACACGCGGCACTTCTTCGTCATCGGCGTGAACAACCTCGGCGGCTGCTTCGGCAGCACCGGTCCGGCTTCGATCAATCCGGCCACCGGCCGCCACTGGGGTGCGGACTTTCCGTTCATCACGGTCGAGGACTGGGTCACGACGCAGGCACGCCTGGCCGATCATCTGGGCATCGAGCGTTTCGCGGCCGTGGTAGGCGGCAGCCTCGGCGGCATGCAGGCGATCTCGTGGGCGCTGCAGTATCCGGAGCGTGTGGCCCACGTCGCCGCGATTGCCTCGGCGCCCAAGCTGACGGCGCAGAACATCGCCTTCAACGAGGTCGCACGCCAGGCCATCCTGACCGACCCGGACTTTCACGGCGGCAATTTCTACGAACACGGCCTGGTGCCGGCACGCGGGCTGCGGCTGGCGCGCATGATCGGCCACATCACCTATCTCTCGGACGATTCGCTGGCCGCGAAATTCGGCCGCAGCCTGCGTCACGGCAAGGCCATCTACAGCTACGACGTCGAGTTCGAGATCGAGTCCTACCTGCGCTACCAGGGCGACAAGTTCTCGAAGCTGTTCGACGCCAATACCTATCTGCTGACCACCAAGGCGCTCGATTACTTCGACCCGGCCTTCGAACACGACGGCGATCTCGCCGCGGCGATGGCCCGCTGCACGGCCGATTTCCTGGTGGTGTCGTTCTCGACCGACTGGCGCTTCTCCCCCGAGCGCTCGCGCGAGATTGTCTACGCGCTGCTGCACAACCGCCGCAACGTCAGCTATGCAGAGATCGAGAGCGGTGCCGGTCACGACGCCTTCCTGCTCGCGGACGCGCACTACCACGCAGTGCTGCGCAGCTATTTCGAACGGATGCGCAAATGAGCCCGACCTATCGCTACGACTACGACGTCATCGCCGCGTGGATCGACCCCGGCGAGAAGGTCCTTGACCTGGGCTGCGGCGACGGTGGGCTGCTGCGCCACCTGATGGAGGTCCGCAACGTGCATGGCTGGGGGGTCGAGAACGCCCCCGACAACATCGTGGCGTGCATCGAGAACGGCATCAACGTGATCCAGGTCGACCTCGAAAAGGGGCTGGCCGGCTTCGAGGACGGCTTCTTCGATCACGTCATCATGAGCCTGTCGCTGCAGACCATCCACAACACGCAGGGCATTCTCGAAGAAATGCTGCGCGTCGGGCGCGAGGCCGTGGTGAGCTTCCCCAACTTCGGCTACCGCAAGCATCGCGAGAGCATCGGCGCGGGCCGCATGCCGGTGTCCGAGAGCCTGCCGCACCAGTGGTTCAACACACCCAACGTGCGCTTCTTCACGATCGCCGACTTCGAGGCGCTGTGCGAGCAGGCCGGCATCGCCGTCCTCGACCGCCTGGCTTTCGAGGAAGGCCAGCGCGTGGACGACGACCCGAACCTCAACGCCACCATGGCAGTATATCGGCTGGTGCGGGCGCCTCAGCGCACGGCATAGGCAGCGACATCGACCACCACCGCATCGGCGCTGCGCAGCTGCAGCGCAGCCACGGCATAGCGCAGGGACCACGCCGGATCGGCGACAAGGCGCTCCGGCCCGGCCGCTGCAGCCACCCCGAGCAGCAGATCCGCAGTGAGCACCTTGCCCATCGGATTGGAAGGCACACAACCGGCCTCGGCGAACTGCTCCACCAGCCACGCCCGCGCCTCATCAGGCCCGGCCGCCGATCGAGCGGCATCCTCGACCTCGAGGACGTGCTCATTGCCGTCGCCAAACCTCACCATCACCCTGCGTTTCATGTCCGTTCCTCCAGCATCGCCTCACGATACCGATTCTTTTCTCACTCGGGGTCACCCGAGCTTGAAACAAGGGGGACGGTGACCCGCGCTCGGTTGCCACATCTGCAATAATCGCAGCCTCGCAACACCCCCCGACGGACCCGAACGCGTGCCCGACTCCGAAGAACACCCGAACTGGCGGCAGGCGCTGCTCAACCGCCGCATGCTGGTATGCATCCTCACCGGCTTCAGTTCCGGGCTGCCGCTGTTCCTGCTGTTCTCGCTGCTGCCGGCCTGGCTCAAGACCGAAGGCCTGAGCCTGAAGGTGATCGGCGCCTTCGCGCTGATCCAGTTTCCCTACACCTGGAAATTCCTGTGGGCGCCGCTGCTCGACCGCTTCGGCATCCTGCCGTGGCTGGGCCGGCGCCGCAGCTGGATGCTGGTGTCGCAGATCGGGCTGGTCTGCGCCATCGCCTGGCTGGGCAGGCTGTCGCCCACCGAGCACCTGACCATGGTGGTGGTGCTGACCACCTTGCTGGCCTTCCTGTCGGCCACCCAGGACATCGCGCTCGATGCCTTCCGTCGCGAGATCCTGCCCGACGTCGAGCTGGGTCTGGGCAACGCCATCCACGTCAATGCATACCGCATCTCGGGCCTGGTGCCGGGTTCGCTGGCGCTGATTCTGGCCGACCATCTGCCGTGGTCGCAGGTCTTCCTGATCACCTCGCTGTTCATGCTGCCGGGCCTGCTGATGACGCTGATGGTCAAGGAGCCGGCGGCGGCCGCATTGGCGCCGCGCACCTTGCGTGCAGCCGTGGTCGAGCCCTTCCGCGAGTTCTTCGGCCGGCATGGCGTGAAGTCCGCCCTGCTGGTGCTGGTCTTCCTGTTCCTCTACAAGGTCGGCGATTCGCTCGCCGCCGCGTTGGCCACGCCCTTCTACCTCGACATGGGATTCACCATGACCGAGATCGGCGTGGTGGCCAAGAACGCCAGCCTGTGGCCGATGGTCATCGGCGGCATCCTCGGCGGCTTGTGGATGTTGAAACTCGGCATCAACCGCGCACTGTGGATCTTCGGCGTGGCGCAGGTGGTGTCCACCGCCGGTTTCGCATGGCTGGCCTGGCTCGGCCCGGCCGAGGCCGACGCCACCCGGCTGGCCGCGCTGGCGGTGGTGATCAGCTTCGAGTCACTCGGCGCCGGGCTCGGCACGGCAGCCTTCGTCGCCTTCATCGCACGCACCACCCACCCGGCCTACACTGCCACCCAGTTCGCGCTGTTCACCAGCCTGATGGCGGTGCCACGCACCTTCATCAACGCCACCTCGGGCTGGCTGGTCGAGAACATCGGCTGGATGGATTTCTTCTCCCTGTGCGTGCTGATCGCCATTCCGGGCATGCTGCTGTTGCTCAAGGTCGCACCCTGGCACGGCGAGCAGGACGCCATCGACGCCATGCCGGTACGCTCCGGCGGAAAATGACATGACCACGCCCACCTCCCGCGCCGCCATCGCGGCCGCCCGCAAGCTGTCCGACACCCTCGCCCCGATGCGTTTTGCGCCGCCGGTGAGCCATGTGTATGACCCGCTGACCTACGCCTGGCCGGTGCATCAGGCCTATCTCGAACGCTTCGCCGCCACGCCCAAACGGGTCGTTTTCCTCGGCATGAACCCCGGCCCCTTCGGCATGGCGCAGACCGGCGTGCCGTTCGGCGAGATCGAGACCGTGCGCAACTGGCTGGGCCTGAGCGGAGAGGTGGGCAAGCCGCCGGTCGAAAACCCCAAACGGCCGGTCGAAGGCTTTGCCTGCACGCGCTCCGAGGTTTCCGGCCGCCGCCTTTGGGGCCTGTTCCGCGAGCGCTTCGGCACGGCAGACGCTTTTGCGCAGGAGCACTTCGTGGCCAACTACTGCCCGCTGGCCTTCTTCGACGGCGGGCGCAACCTCACCCCGGACAAGCTGCCGGCGGCCGAGGCCGGCCCGTTGATGGCGGCCTGCGACGAACACCTGCGCGCACTGGTCGATGCGCTGCAACCCGAATGGGTCATCGGCATCGGCGCCTGGGCCGAGCGACGTGCCGCACAGGCACTGGCCGGGCGCGATCTGCGCATCGGCCGCGTGCTGCATCCCAGCCCGGCCAGCCCGGCCGCCAACCGTGGCTGGAGCGAGGCTGCCAGCCGGCAATTGACCGCGCTGGGTATCTGGTCAGACTGAGCCGACCATGGGTCAGCAGACGTAGATCGGATAAGCGCAGCGCATCTGAGGCTCCCTCGCATGTTTAACCTCGGTTTGTCAGATGCGTGCCTGCGGCACTTATCTGAGCTACGCGCCCGACGTGGCGCGGTAAAATCGCGCATACCCCATTGCAGGCTTTAACCGTGAACGAGATCGAACACCTTTTCGAAAGCAACCGTGCCTGGGCCGCCCGCCGGCTCGATGAAGACCCGGACTTCTTCTCCCGTCTGGCACGTCAGCAATCACCCGAATATCTTTGGATCGGCTGCTCCGACAGCCGCGTACCGGCCAACCAGATCATCGATCTCGATCCGGGCGAGGTGTTCGTGCATCGCAACGTCGCCAACGTGGTGGTGCATACCGACCTCAACGCACTGGCGGTGATCCAGTTCGCAGTCGACGTGCTCAAGGTCAAGCACGTGCTGGTGGTCGGTCACTACGGCTGCGGCGGCGTCGGCGCGGCCCTCAACAACAACCGCCTGGGTCTGGTCGACAACTGGCTGCGCCACGTGCAGGACGTGCGCGACCAGAACGTGAGCCTGATCGAGCAGCTCGACGGCAGCCGCGAACGCCACGACCGGCTGTGCGAGATGAACGTGATGCAGCAGGTGGTCAACATCAGTCACAACACGGTCATGCGCGACGCCTGGTCGCGTGGCCAGAAGGTCACCGTGCATGGCTGGTGCTATTCGCTCGAAGACGGCCTGATCCGCAATCTGGGCATGAGTGCGCGCAGCCCGGAAGAGGCCACCGCCTGCTTCGCCGCCGCCTGCCGGCGCATGGGCGAGCTGGCCTGAGCCAACCATGCCGCGCATCGGCGTGGATCTGGGCGGCAGCAAGATCGAGCTGATCGCTCTCGATGACGCCGGGCGCAGCCTGCACCGCGAACGCATCGCCACGCCGGCCGGCGACTACGCCGCCACGCTCGACGCCATTGCCGCGCTGGTGGCACGCTGCGAGGCCGCCATCGGCGAACGGGCCACGGTCGGCGTCGGCACGCCGGGTTCGCTGTCGCCGGCCAGCGGCCTGATCCGCAACGCCAATTCCACCTGCCTCAACGGTCATCCGCTCGACCGCGATCGCGTACACCGTGACCTGGTCGAGGCGCGGGAAGAAGCCCGCCGGACGGGTCCAGCCGGGATCGCCGTACTTTGCCATGAACGCCTCGAAGAACGCCTGCTTCTCTCCCCGGTCTTCCACGATGCGGATC
>JBFHJY010000071.1:0-9296 GCA_041595655.1 Azoarcus sp. | reverse complement strand
GTCGTGCCGCCGCTGCGGCTCGGCACCACCTGGCCGCTGGGACTGGTACGTGCCTGGAGCGTGTTCCGCCCGGAGGTGTCGTGCCTGGTCTATCCCGCCCCGGAAACCGACCCGCCCTCCCTGCCCGCGGGGGGCGACGCAGCCGGCGAAACCACGACGCTGCGTGCCGGAGACGATGACTTCGCCGGACTGCGTCCGCACCGCATTACCGACTCGCCCCGCCACATCGCCTGGAAAGCCGCCGCCAGCGGCCGCCCGCTGCTGACCAAGGAGTTCGCGGCACAGCAAGGCGCTCGCGTGCTGCTCGACTGGAGCACGCTGCACGGGCTCGACGACGACGCGCGCGCCGCGCGCCTGACGGCCTGGGTACTGGCAGCCGAGGCACGAGGCCTGCAGTACGCGCTGCGCACCCCTGACGGCACGCAGGAAGCCGGCAGCGGCGCGCTTCACATGCGCACCTGCCTGGCACGCCTGGCCCTCGCCCACAGCCGCCATGACCAGACCTGAAACACGGCCGGCCGGTGCATGGGCGCTCGCCACCGCAGTCGTCACCCTCGTTCCGCACGCACTCTACCTGCCGTTGTGGATCTCGGCCTGCTGCGGCCTGCTGCTGGCCTGGCAGGCGCGACGGTTGTACGCCGGCACGCCGCCCGCAGGGCGGCTGTTGCGCTTCGGCCTGCTGGTCGTCGCCACCGCCATCGCGCTCGGCCTGCGCCAGCACTTCGGTTACTTCTTCGGCAAGGATCCGGGCGTCGCCCTGCTGGCCGCGCTGCTGTGCGTGAAACTGCTCGAAGGCGGTTCGACGCGCGATGTGCGCGCCGCCATCCTGCTCGCGCTGTTCCTGCAGCTGGGCCTGTTCTTCGAAGATCAGAGCCTGCCGGTGGCGGCACTGGCCGTGTGCGGCACGCTGTGCGCCTGCGCCACGCTGCTCACGCTCGAGGACCCGAACGCACGCCCGACGCAGGCCCTGCGCACCGCCGGCGTGCTGATGCTGCAGGCCGCGCCCTTCCTGCTGGTGCTGTTCGTGCTGTTTCCACGCATCCCCGGCCCGCTCTGGGGGCTGCCGGCGGATGCTCACAGCGGGGTGACCGGACTGTCCGAACAGATGCAGCCCGGATCGATCTCGCAGCTCACGGAGTCAGACGAGATCGCATTGCGCGCCGAGTTCGCCGGCAACCCGCCACCGCCGGCGCAGCGCTACTGGCGCGGCCCGGTGCTGACCGACTTCGACGGCCGCGCCTGGCGGGCGCGCAGCTCGCCGCTGCAGGCCACGCCGCCGTACAGCACGAGCGGAATGCGCTACGACTATGTCGCCACCATCGAGCCGCACAGGCGCCGCTGGCTGCTGGCGCTCGACTACCCCGGCACGACCGGACAGCCTGGCACACGACATGCCGGCGACCTGCAACTGCTCGCCGACCGTCCGCTCGCCCAGCGCACACGCGTGGCACTCAGCGCCTTTCCGGAAACCCCGGTGGGGACCGACGAATCGCCTGTCGTACTCGAGCGTGCACGCCAGTTGCCGCCGCAGTCGAGCCCGCGCACGCGCGCGGCGATGGCCCGATTGATGGACGGCACGAGCGACCCTGAAGTGAAGCTCGAACGCGCCCTGATGTTCCTGCGCGAGCGACAATTGACCTACACCCTGTCGCCGCCGTTGCTCGGCGACCAGCCGGTGGATGAATTCCTGTTCGACACGCGACGGGGCTTCTGCGAGCACTTCAGTTCGGCCTTCGCGGTGATGATGCGTGCCGTCGGCATTCCCGCCAGGGTCGTCACCGGTTATCAGGGCGGCACCGTGAACCGTTTCGACGGCACCCTGGTTGTGCGTCAGTCCGACGCTCACGCCTGGGTCGAGGTATGGCTTGCCGAACGCGGCTGGGTGCGCGTGGACCCGACCGCACTGGCGGTCCCGGAGCGCATCGAGCGCGGTCTGTCCGGCGCACTGCCCGCCGGCGAGGCACGGCCGTTCATGCTGCGCAGCGGCTTTGCCGCGGACATGCTGCGTGGCATGCGGGACCGCTGGGAAGCGGTATCGAGCGCGTGGAACAGCAACATCATCGGCTTCGATCAGCAGCGTCAGCGCAGCCTGCTCGAACGCCTCGGGCTGGACAGGGTCGATCTGCGTGCGCTGGGGCTGCTGCTCGTGGGCTGCATCCTGGTGCTGACGATGATCCTGGTCGGCTGGGTGATGCGACGGCGCCCCGCGGGGGATGCGCTCGATCTCGCCTGGCAGCGCTTCTGCCGCAAGCTGGCGCGCGCCGGCGTGGCGCGTTTGCCTTCCGAAGGCCCCTTGGATTACGCTGAACGTGTCGCCCGGGCCCTGCCCGAACACGCCACCCGGGCGCGTTGCATCGCCTCGCGCTATGCCCGCCTGCGCTACGGCCCCGGCGGCCCGGACGTCGCCGCGCAAACGCGTGAGCTTGCCCGCAACATCCGCACATTCAGGCCCTACTGATGCTTCGCTTCCGCCCGTTCATCGCCGTCCTCCTGCTTGCCGCCATTCCGGTCTCGGCACACGCTTCCTACGCCCAGCATGACGAGGCGCGCAGCTTCATCCGCGAGATGAACGAGCGCCACGGCTTCGCCGAAGCCGAACTGGAACAGCTGCTCGGTCAGGCCGAGTACATCGAACGCGTCATCGAGCTGATCCGCCCGCCGGCCAAGCGCGGCGTGCGCTCCTGGCAGAACTACCGCAGCCGCTTCCTGAGCGGACAGCGCATCGAGCAGGGTGTGGCGTTCTGGCTCGCACACCGCGAAACCATCGAGGCCGCCAGCGAACGCTACGGCGTGCCGGGCGAATACATCATTTCCATCCTCGGCGTCGAGACCAACTACGGCGGCTACACGGGCAACTTCGAGACGGTCTCGGCACTCGCCACGCTGGCTTTCGACTATCCGCCACGTGCATCGCTGTTCCGCCGCGAACTGGAGAACCTGCTGCTTCTGGCGCGCGAGCAGCAGCGCGACCCGTTCAGCTACCGCGGCTCATTCGCAGGCGCGCTGGGCTATCCGCAATTCCTGCCAAGCAGCATCCGCAGCTATGCCGTGGATTTCGACGGCGACGGCCGCATCGACTTCGAGACCAGCCCGGTCGATGCCATCGGCAGCATCGCCAACTACTTCGCGTCTCACGGCTGGCGCCCGGGCGAACCCGTGGTGCAACGCGTGCATGTACCGGCCGGGATCAACGCCGAACCGCTGATTGCCGCCGGAATCGAACCCGCGCTCGAGACCGACGCCCTGCGCAGCCAGGGCATCGCGCCGGTCAGCGGCGACTTCGCTCCCGACCTGGCAACCCTGTTCGATCTGCCGACACCGGGCAGGGAGACCGAACACTGGATCGGTTACCGCAACTTCTACGTCATCACCCGCTACAACCGCAGCAGCTTCTATGCAATGGCGGTGCATCAACTCGCGCAGGCCGTGCGCGAGCAGTTCGATGCACTGGCCCACCCCGCCCGACATTGACACCGTCGCACTGATCCAGGCGGCTATCGCGCGTACGTGTTATAATCGCGGCCTTGCATCGATCGTGCCGATGCATGTCGCATCGCCTGCACGTCCTTTTCGGGGGGTTCCGACCGCCCGTCCGCATACCGAACAATCACGTCCGCCCCCGCCCGCGCGCTTTGCCGGGCGTGCATCGCGCCAATCGCGCGCGGCGTGAATCACCGCTTCCGCGACAGGGCGTCACGCGGACATCATCAGGAGATTGCATGGCCAAGGAAGAACTGATCGAAATGCAGGGTTCCGTCACCGAAGTGCTGCCGGACGGCCGCTACCGCGTGACGCTGGACAACGGACACAACCTCATCGCCTATTCGGGCGGCAAGATGCGCAAGTTCCACATCCGCATCATCGCGGGCGACAACGTCTCGCTCGAGATGTCGCCCTACGACCTGACCAAGGGTCGCATCACCTTCCGCCACCTGCCTGGCCGCCCGGCCGGCGCGGCAGCACCGCAGAACCGCAAGCGCCGCCGCTGACCCGGTCTCAGTGCTCACCGCGGCGCATGCGCCGCGCGCCACGCCCTGCAACCTGACCGCCCTGCCAGGCATTCTGCGCGGCGGCCATGTTTTCCAGAGCCATCGCCACCTTGTGGTTGATGCTGCCCTTCTGCAGGACACCTTTCGCATCGGGCTCACCGGCCGGCAAACCGGTGAGCAGTGTCATTGCGTCATCGACGGTATCGATGGTGTGGATGTGGAAAGTGCCGCGACGTACCGCCTCGACGATATCCTCGCGCAGCATCAGGTGACGCACGCTGGCCGACGGAATCAGCACGCCCTGCTCACCGCTCAGCCCGCGCATCGCGCACAGGTCGAAGAAACCCTCGATCTTCTCGTTCACACCGCCGATCACCTGCGCCTCGCCGAACTGATTGACCGAGCCGGTGATCGCCAGGCTTTGCTTGATCGGCACGTCGGCCAGTGCCGACAGCAGCGCACACAACTCGGCCAGTGACGCCGAATCACCCTCGACATAGCCGTAACTCTGCTCGAACACCAGGCTGGCGTCGAGCGACAGCGGTCGATTGCGCGCATAACGCGCGGCCAGGAAGGCCGTCAGTATCATCACGCCCTTGCTGTGGATGGCGCCACCGAGTTCGGTTTCGCGCTCGATGTCGATCACCTCGCCGTCGCCCAGTCGCGCCGTGGCGGTGATACGCACGGGGTGGCCGAAATGCTCGCCCCCCAGCTCGACCACGACCAACCCGTTGATCTGCCCGGCGCGCGCGCCGTCGGTCGAGATCAGGGTAGAACCCTCGACGATGGATTCGAGCACGCGCTCAGCGTAACGCCCGAAACGGCGCGCACGCGCCGCGATGGCCCAGTCCACATGCTCTTGCCCGACCTCCTCCCGCCCGGCCTCGCGAGCATGGAAATCAGCCTCGCGCATGAGATCGGCAATGCGACGGGTATACAGCGACAGCTTGTCGGCATCCTCGGCATAGCGCGCGCCCTGCTCGATCAGCCGCCCCACCGCATCGCGGCGGAACGGCAGCAGCTTGGCATTGCGGCCGAGCATGGCGAGCAGGTGCGCGTAATAGCGCACGTTCTGCAAGCTGCGCGGCATCTCGTCGTCGAAGTCGGCTGCCACCTTGAACAGTTCGGCGAAGTCCGGATCGTGCTCGTTGAGCAGGTAGAACACCTCGCGACTGCCGATCAGCACCACCTTGACCTTGCAGGGTACCGGCTGCGGCTCCAGCGTCACCGGCGCACTCCAGCCCTGCGCCTCGGCCGGCGGCTCGATGCGGATCTCACCGCTGCGCAGCGCGCGCTTGAGGCCATCCCAGGCAAACGGCTGGGCGAACAGACGTTCGGCGTCGAGAATCAGGTAACCGCCGTTGGCACGGTGCAGCGAGCCGGCGCGGATCATCTGGAAGTTGGAGATCTGGTTGCCCATGTGCACCAGATGCTCGATGCGGCCGATCAGGTTGCCGAAGCCCGGGTTGTCCTCATACACGATGGGCGCGCCGCGGGTCTCGGCATGATCCACCACCACCTTGACCTGATAGCGCTGAAAGCGCCCGGTGTTGTCCTCGCCTTCGTCCTCCTCGTCGACGGCACTGCCCCACTCGATGCCACTGTCGAGCAGATCCTTCTGCACCGCGTCGAGAAATTCCTGGACGGCGTCGATGTCCTTGTAGCGTTCGCGCAGGTCGCGCGACAGGTGGGCGAAGGTTGGCGCCAGCGCGTCACGCTCGGCACGGCAGATCGCCTCGCGCAGCCCCTTGCGCCAGCCGGGGAACTCTTCCAGCAGGTCCGCCAGACGATCGCTCCAGTCGCCGACCTTCTGTTCGATGGCGGTGCGCTCGGCCTCGGGCAACGCCTCGAAGTCCTCCGGCGACATCGTCTCGCCCTCGCGCGTCGGAGCGAAAACGAACCCTTCAGGCGTCTTCAGCAACGCGAGATTGTCGTCGGCACAACGGTCGCCCAGCGCCTGTAACGCGCCCTCCTCACGCTCCTTGTGCGCGTCCTGCAGCGCATCGATGCGGTTTTCGTGGGTCTCGCTGTCCAGCGCGGCATCGATGGCCGGCGCCAGATCACGCACGAAGGACTGCATGTCGTTGCGAAGCTGGGTGCCCCAACCGGCCGGCAGGCTCAACAGGCGAGGACGCTGGGGATCCTCGAAGTTGTAGACGTAACAGAGATCCAGCGGCGTCTCGCCCTTCGCCGCCAGTTCTGTCAGCAGGCGATTGACGATGGCGTGCCGGCCGGTACCGGACTCGCCCAGCACATAGACGTTGTAGCCGGGGTGCTGCATGGCCAGGCCGAAACGCAGCGCCTCATCAGCGCGGGCCTGTTCCAGCCCGTCGGGCAGGTCGGCCAGCTCGGCCGTGGTCTGGAACGGCAGAGATTCGGGTTCGCAGCGGGTGCGCAGGCGGTCCGCTTCGAGGCGGGTATGCGTCATCAATTCTTCCTCTGTGGCTCGCCCCGGCGGCGACGATTGCCACACCGGAGCTACAATACGCATTGTTGCACGACACGGTAGCCGATGAACCGACGCAGATCCGCGCAGTCCATCGCCAGTCCCTGTCCTCTTGCCGGACGAACATGACGATCATCCCCATCCACGCCTCCGCCCAGAACGCCCTGCCCGAGCCCGTCGGCGACATTCCGGCTACCGGCCCGCTGGCCGATACGCGCGGGCGGGAGGTGCGCGACCTGCGCATCTCGGTCACCGACCGCTGCAACTTCCGTTGCACCTACTGCATGCCGCGCGAGGTGTTCGACAAGGACTACCCCTTCCTGCCGCGTACCGATCTGCTCAGTTTCGAGGAGATCGAACGCGTGGCACGCATCTTCGCCGCACGAGGCGTACGCAAGCTGCGCATCACCGGCGGCGAGCCGTTGCTGCGCAAGAATGTCGACCAGCTGATCGAGCGCCTCGCCCACATCCCCGACGTGGAGATCACGCTCACCACCAACGGCGTACTGCTGCCGAAGATGGCGCAGCGCCTGAAGGACGCCGGCCTGCACCGCGTCACGGTCAGCCTCGATTCGCTCGATGACGCGACCTTCCGTCGCATGAACGACGCCGACTACCCGGTGGAGTCCGTGCTCGAGGGCATCGCTGCGGCGGCTGAGGTCGGATTGGGGCCGGTCAAGGTCAACATGGTGGTCAAGCGCGGCGAGAACGACGCCGGCGTCGTCGACATGGCACGCCACTTCCGCGGCAGCGGCCACATCGTGCGCTTCATCGAGTTCATGGATGTCGGCAGTTCGAACGGCTGGGAGATGGGCGCGGTGGTGCCTTCGCGCGAAATCGTCGAGCGCATCTCGGCCGAGTTCCCGCTGGAACAAGCCGACCCCAACTACACCGGCGAGGTCGCCGAACGCTGGCGCTACGCCGACGGCAGCGGCGAGATCGGCGTGATCTCCTCGGTCACGCAGGCCTTCTGTTCCACCTGCACGCGCATCCGGCTGTCGACCGAGGGCAAGCTGTTCACCTGCCTGTTCGCGCAATCCGGCCACGACCTGCGCGCGCTGCTGCGCGGCGGCGCTTCCGACGCCGATCTGGACAACGCGATTGCCCGCGTGTGGATGGCACGCACGGACCGCTATTCCGAGATCCGCACGGCCAACACCGCCAAGCAGCGCAAGATCGAGATGTCGTATATCGGCGGCTGACCCGTAGGAGCGCGACTTCGTCGCGCGATCGCCCGGCAAAGCCGGGCTCCTACGCCCGACTATCCACTCTCGACTCTCCACCCAGCTCGTCCAGCTGCGTCGATTCGATCTTCTCGAAATGCGCGGTGATCTTGCGTGAGCTGACCTGCACGTCCTGCACGTCGCGGTTGGCCTGATCGATGTGGCGGGCGAGCGCGTTCATGCGCTCGTCGAAGCGGTGGAAATCCTTGGCCAGCTTGGCCAGCGCATCCTTGATGATGTGGATGTGCTTGCGCGTCTCGACATCCTTGAGCACCGCGCGTGCGGTATTGAGCACCGCCATCAGCGTGGTCGGCGAGACCACCCACACCCGGCGCTCCATGGCGTAGGCGATCAGCTCCGGGTGCCAGGCGTGAATCTCGGCAAACACCGCCTCGGCCGGCACGAACATCACGGCGCCGTCGGAGGTCACGCCCTGCTCGATGTACTTTGACGCGATGGCATCGATGTGGCGTTTCACGTCACCCCGGAAAGCCGTCTGCGCGATCTTGCGGTCCACTTCCGACGTCTCGGGATCGAGCATGCGGCGGTAGTTCTCGAGCGGAAACTTGGCATCCACGCACACCATGCCGGTCGGCTCGGGCAGACTCAACGCGCAATCGACCCGCGTGCCGTTGGGCAGGGTGTGCTGAAAGCGGTAGCTGTCGGGCGGCAGCAGGTTGCGCACCAGACCTTCGAGCTGCACTTCGCCAAAGGCCCCTCGCGCCCGCTTGTCACCGAGCAGATCCTGCAGGCTCACCACGCTGGTGGTGAGCCCGTCGATCTTCTTCTGCGCCTCGTCGATGGTGGCCAGGCGCGCCATGACATGGGCGAAGGTATCGTTGGTCTTGCGGAACCCCTCGTCCAGGCGCTGATTGACGTGGCCGGCGATGGACTCGAGTCGTTCGTCCAGCGTGCGCGACACGCCCGACAGGCCGCCCTGCAGCAACTCGCGATCCGCGCGTGCCTGTTCGGCCAGGCGGGTCAGCACCTGTTCGAGCAGTTCCGCCCGCAGCCGCTCGTGCGCAGCGGCCGAGACGCCGGCAGCCTCGGCAAAGCGCTGCGCCGACTGCTCACGCTGCTCCGCCAGACGCCCCTGCATGGCACTGTCGAAGCCGTGAAAAGCATCACGCAGCCCGTGCAGCTGGCGTTCCAGCGTGCCGCGGGTGCGTTCGGAGACGGCATCCGCACGCGCCCCGAGGAGCTCGGTTTGACGCGCCAGCGCAGCCTGCCAATGATCCGACATGTCGTCGAAGCGGGCCTCGACCGTGGCCACCATGAGTTCAGCCAGCCGCCGCTCGCTGCACAGCTGGCGATACGCCAGACCGAACAGGACCAGCAGCACGACCAGCACTGCCCCGAGCGTGAGCTCCGCTACATGCGCACCTATCCATTCCAGCCCCTGCATTGATCTCCGCCCCCGATGAACCAGCGGGAATTGTACGCAGGACGCGCAGCACCCGTTCGCCCCGCGGTCAGCCTGCCTCAGGCCTGTGCACGCAGGCTGACCAGCGGCGGACGCCGCAACAGGCCGCGCGTGCCGAGCCAGCCGCCCAGCACCACACCGCCGGCACCCGCCAGCACGGCGAACAGCAGCAGGAGCGGATCGGGCATCCAGGTCATGCGGAACACGAACTGTGC
>JBFHJY010000070.1:0-9313 GCA_041595655.1 Azoarcus sp. | reverse complement strand
GGCCATCGACGTGGCCAAGGAATCCGGCGCGGGCGGCGTGACCATTCTCGATGCGCGCGGCATCGGGGCACAGGAGAAGAAGACCTTCTTCGGACTGACCTACGAGGGCAGCCAGTCGGTGCTGGTGTTCGTGCTGGAGAAGAAGCTGTCTCTGGCGGTGATGAAGAACCTCACGCGTGAACTGGACCTGAAGACCAACAGCCGCGGCGTGGTGTTCACGATTCCGCTCGAACACATCGCCGGCATCGACATGGGCCAGATCACCCTGTTCGAGGAAAAGCTCAAGGACGACATCTGAGGGGCAACGCCCCGACGGGAGAACACAATGCTGGTCAAGGACATCATGGTTCGCGAGGTCATGACGATCTCGCCGCTGGCGACCATCCGCCAGGCAATGCGGGTGATGAAGGAGAAGAAGGTGAAAGCGCTGGCCGTGCAGAAGCGCCACCCGCACGACGCCTTCGGCCTGATCACCTACAACAACATCCTGAAGGCGATCGTCGCCGAGGAAGGCGACATCGACCTGCTCAACGTGTACGACATCTGCGCCAAGCCTGCACTGACGATCTCGCGCGAGCTCGAGATCAAGCACGCCGCCAAGCTGATGAGCAACTTCGACATCCGCCGCGTGCTGGTGACTGCCGACAACGAGCTGGTGGGCATCGTGACGATGAGCGACATCGTCGGCGCGCTGGTCGAACTCGCGGACGAAATGGGCTGACACGGCGCACCTTATGAGCGAAGACTCATATAAGTTTTCCCTGATTCCGGGCGGCTGTGGTTCAATGGCGCCCCATGCTTGCTGCCACTGATCTCGCCTGCCTGAAGGGCGACCGCCTGCTGTTCCGCGGACTCGGCCTCGCGCTCGAGGCAGGGCGCATGCTGCGCGTGGCCGGCCCCAACGGCGTCGGCAAGACCAGCCTGCTGCGCATCCTGTGTGGCCTGGCCATGCCCGAACACGGCACGGTGCGCTGGCGCAACGAGGACATCCGCCGCACGCGCGAGGATTTCCACGCGGATCTGCTGTATCTGGGCCACGCCCCGGCGCTGAACGACCTGCTGACCCCACTCGAGAACCTGCGCTTTGCCATCCACTCCGGCGGCGAGGCGGCCGACGACGCGCGCTGCATCGCCGCGCTGGAACGCATCGGGCTTGGCGCGCAGATCGACCTGCCCGCCAAGGTGCTGTCGCAGGGCCAGCGCCGTCGCGTCGGCCTGGCGCGGCTGTTCGTGTCGGACAGACGACCGCTGTGGGTGCTCGACGAACCTTTCACCGCACTCGACGTGAGCGCGGTAGCCGATCTGGCCGCCACCCTGGAGGCGCATTGCGCCGCCGGTGGCGTGGTGGTGATGACGACCCACCAGGACGCGCCGTTCAAGCAGGCACCCGACGTGCTCGATCTGGCGGAGGCTGCATGCTGAGCGGCGCAGGCAGTGCCTTCGCGGCCGTACTGCGGCGCGACCTGATGCTGGCCTGGCGCGGACGGGCGGATGTGCTTGTTACACTTGCGTTCTTCGTCGTCGTGATATGCCTGTTCCCGTTCGGAGTCGGCGCCGAAACCAATCAGCTGCGCGCCATCGGCCCGGGCGTGCTGTGGGTCGCGGCACTGCTGTCGACGCTGCTGTCGCTGCATCGCCTGTTCGCACAGGATCACGCCGACGGCACGCTGGAGCAGCTGCTGCTGACGCCCGAACCGGCCGCGCTGTGGGTCACTGCCAAGATTGCCGCGCACTGGATCGTCACCGGCCTGCCGCTGGTCGTCGCCGCGCCGCTTCTTGCACTGCTGTTTGATGTGGAACAGGACGCCCTGGGCGTGCTGACACTATCGTTGGCACTGGGCACGCCCATCCTCGCGCTGATCGGCGCAATCGGCGCGGCGCTGACGCTGGGCCTGCGCGGCGGCGGCGTGCTGCTGGCCCTGCTGGTGCTGCCGCTGTACGTGCCGGTGCTGATCTTCGGTGCCGGTGCGGTGGACGCCTACCTGGGCGGCGTCGGTGCCACCGCGCACCTGCTGCTGCTCGGCGGCGGTCTGCTCGGCGCACTTGCGCTGGCGCCGTTCGCCTGTGCAGCCGCCCTCAGAATTGCTGTTGAATGAGAACTCTGGCATGAGAGATCTGGACAACAAGGACCTGCGCGGCCGGAGCCTGCTGCGCTTTGCCGCGCCGCAGGTGTTCTATCCGCTGGCGGGGACACTGGCGCCGTGGTTCGCGGCCATCGCCGTCGTACTCACCGTGATCGGTCTGTACATCGGCTTCTTCGTGGCGCCGACGGACTTCCAGCAGGGCGAGGTGTACCGCGTCATCTTCATCCATGTGCCGGCGGCGTGGATGTCGATGTTCGTCTATCTGCTGATGGCTTTCTGGTCGGCCGTGGGCCTGGTCATGAACACGCGGCTGTCGTTCATGATGGCGCGCGCGCTGGCGCCGACCGGGGCGATCTTCTGTTTCATCGCGCTGTGGACCGGCGCGCTGTGGGGCAAGCCCACCTGGGGCACCTACTGGGTGTGGGACGCGCGCCTGACCTCGCAACTGCTGCTGCTGTTCCTGTATCTGGGCTACATGGCGCTGACCGAGGCGATCGAGGATTCGCGGCGCGCCGACCGCGCCGGTGCCATCATCGCGCTGGTCGGCGCGGTGAACGTGCCGATCATCTATTTCTCGGTGCAGTGGTGGAACACCCTGCACCAGGGCGCCTCGGTCAGCCTGACCAAGGCGCCGTCGATGGCCACCACCATGCTGCTGGGCATGCTGGTCATGGCGCTGGCCGCCTGGGCCTACACCATTGCAGTCGCGTTCTGGCGCGTGCGCTCGATCATCCTCGAGCGCGAACGCCACACCGACTGGGTCGGCGCCGAGCTTGAACGACAGGGGAGCAAGTGATGCAGTGGGAATCCTGGAGCGCGTTCTGGAACATGGGCGATGCCGCCCTGTTCGTCTGGGGCAGCTACGGCGTGACTGCATTGTGCATCGCCGCGGAACTGTTGCTGCTGTTCCGGCGTCGTAGCGAGACTGCGCGCCGGCTGCTGCGACTGCGCCGCGCCGCGCCGCCGGGCCGATCCGTGCCCGGAGCGAACGAGGAGATTATCCGATGAAACCGCGTAGCAAGCGCCTGCTGCTGGTCGCCGGCGCCGTATCCCTGCTGGTCGGGGCGGTCGCGCTGGTACTGACCGCCTTCCAGGAAAACCTGGTGTTCTTCCACACCCCGAGCGAAGTCGCCGCCGGCAAGGCGCCTCAGGGCCGTACCTTCCGCGTCGGCGGCATGGTCGAGGAAGGCTCGATCCAGCGCGAGGCCGACGGCCTGACAGTGCGTTTCGTCATCACCGACATGGCGCAGACCGTGCCGGTGAGCTACCGCGGCACGCTGCCCGACCTGTTCCAGGAAGGCAAGGGCGCCGTGGTGCAGGGCCAGCTCGGCCCTGACGGGCGCTTCACCGCCACCGAGGTGCTGGCCAAGCACGACGAGAACTACATGCCGGTGGAGGCGCAATACGCACTCGACGCGGCGCAGATGCAGAAAGCCGCGGAGACCGTCCAGCAATGATCGCCGAACTTGGACATTTCGCCCTGATCCTCGCGCTGGTGCTGGCGCTGGTGCAGGCCGTGGTGCCGATGATCGGCGCCCGCGGCAACCGCATGGCACTGATGGCCGTGGGCCGGCCGGCCGCACGAGGCCATTTCCTGTTCCTGCTGGTCGCCTACGTCTGCCTGACCTGGGTCTTCATCCAGAGCGACTTTTCGGTTCAGCTGGCCGCCTCGAACTCGCACAGCGACACGCCGCTGATCTACAAGATCACCGGCGTCTGGGGCAACCACGAAGGCTCGCTGCTGCTGTGGGCGCTGGCGCTGTCGGGCTGGACCGTGGCGGTGACGGTGTTCAGCCGCCACCTGCCGGAAGCCTTCATGGCGCGCGTGGTCGGCGTGCTGGGCTGGATCAGCGCCGGCTTCGTGTCCTTCACGCTGTTCACCTCCAACCCTTTCGATCGCCTGCTGCCCGCGGCCGCTCAGGGGCGCGACCTGAACCCGCTGCTGCAGGATCCGGGCATGATCATCCACCCGCCGCTGCTCTACATGGGCTACGTGGGTTTCTCGGTGGCCTTCGCCTTCGCCATCGCGGCGCTGCTGACCGGTCGGCTCGACGCCGCCTGGGCACGCTGGTCGCGGCCGTGGACCACGGTGGCCTGGGTGTTCCTCACCGCCGGCATCGCCGTCGGCTCGGGCTGGGCCTATTACGAACTGGGCTGGGGTGGCTGGTGGTTCTGGGATCCGGTCGAGAACGCTTCCTTCATGCCATGGCTGCTCGGCACGGCACTGATCCACTCGCTGGCAGTGACCGAGAAGCGCGGCGCCTTCCGCAGCTGGACGGTGCTGCTGGCGATCGGCGCCTTCTCGCTGTCGCTGCTGGGCACCTTCCTGGTGCGCTCGGGCGTGATCACCTCGGTGCACGCCTTCGCCACCGATCCGGCGCGCGGCCTGTACATCCTGGCGCTGCTGGTGCTGGTCATCGGCATCTCGCTCGGCCTGTTCGCATGGCGCGCACCCAAGCTCTCGGGCGGTGGCAGCTTCGCGTTGCTGTCGCGCGAATCCTCGCTGCTCGGCAACAACGTGCTGCTCGCGGTGGCCTGCTTTGCGGTGCTGCTCGGCACGCTCTACCCGCTGTTCCTCGACGCACTCAACATGGGCAAGATCTCGGTCGGCCCGCCGTACTTCGAGGCCACCTTCGTGCCGCTGATGACGCCGGTCGTGATCCTGATGATGATCGGCCCCTTCGTGCGCTGGAAGGGCGACGACGGTGCCCGCCTCGGTCGCATGCTGTGGCTCTCCGCACTCGCCAGCGTGATCGCGGGCGGTGCCGTGGCAGTGGCCATCGACCACGTCACCTGGCGCAGCGTGCTCGGCCTGACCCTGGCCGCCTGGGTGCTGATCGCCAGCGTGCAGCTGTTGCGCCGCCGTCTGGGCGAACGTCCCGGTGCGCCGGTCATCAACCGCCTTCGCGGCATTCCGGCGGCTTGGTGGGGAATGTGGTTGGCCCACCTGGGCATCGGCGTGTTCGTCATCGGCGTGACCATGGTCGGCAGCCTCGAGCAGGATCTCGACGTCAAGATGCGCGAAGGTCAGACCACCGAACTGGCCGGCTACACCTTCACCTTCAACGGCGCGCAACGCTTCGCGGGCCCGAACTACGACGCGGAAACCGCCAGTGTGACCGTGACGCGTGGCGACCGCCGGATCGCCGTGCTGACGCCGGAGAAGCGCGTCTATCGGGCCCAGAGCATGCCGATGACCGAGGCCTCGATCGACGTCGGCCCCTTGCGTGACGTCTACGTCTCGCTGGGCGATCAGGTCGAGCCAGGCGCCTGGATCGTCAGCCTGCACTTCCGGCCCTTCATCAGCTGGATCTGGCTCGGCTGCATCCTGATGGGACTCGGCGGCATCTTCGCCGCGACCGATCGCCGCTACCGCAAGCTCGCCGAACGCGACGCGACCAGCCCGGTCGGCGCGGCGGCACAGGCAGGATGAGGAGCGCAGGCGCAACATGAAAACCAAGTTTCTCGCACCGCTGGCGATCTTCGTCCTGCTCGCCGGATTCCTCGCTTACGGGCTGACGCTGAACCCGCGCGAGGTACCTTCGCCGCTGGTCGGCAAACCGGCGCCGGAATTCACGGCACCACGACTGGACGCGCCGGAGCAGAGCTTCCGCGTCTCCGACATGCGTGGCCAGGTGTTCCTGCTCAACGTGTGGGCCTCGTGGTGCGTGTCATGCCGGCAGGAGCATCCGCTGCTGGTCCAGCTCTCGCGCCAGGGCGTGGTTCCGGTGGTCGGCCTGAACTACAAGGACGAGCGCGCTGCTGCGCTGCAATGGCTGCGCGAAGGCGGCGACCCCTACACCACCAACGTCGTGGACGCAGATGGCCGCATCGGCATCGAATACGGCGTGTATGGCACACCGGAAACCTTTTTGATCGACCAACAGGGTGTCATCCGCTACAAGCACATCGGACCGATGAGTCCGGACGTTCTGCGCGACGTGCTGTTGCCGAAGATCGCGGAGCTGAGCCGTGGTTGATCACATGCGTCCCGTGCTCGCCGCGCTGGCGCTGTCGCTGTCGGCCACCGCCTTCGCCGCCGGAGAGGCCACGCCGGTCGCCGAGGATCCTGCACTCGAAGCCCGCGTCATCGAGCTGTCGCAGACGCTGCGCTGTCTTGTCTGCCAGAACGAGACCATTGCCGCCTCCCGTGCGCCGCTGGCGGTGGACCTGCGCAATCAGGTGCGCGAACAGCTCGCCGCCGGCAAGAGCGAGGAGGAAGTCGTGGATTTCCTCGTCGGCCGCTACGGCGACTTCGTGCTGTACAAGCCGCCGTTCCGTGCCAGCACGGTGCTGTTGTGGCTGGGTCCCGGGGCGCTCGCCATTCTCGGTATCGGCTGGCTGAGCCTGCGCCTGCGTCGCCGCGCCACCGAATCCGACACGCCCGAACTCACCGCGGACCAGCGCACCCAGGCGCGCCAACTGCTCGGTGAGCAAGACAACGAATCCCCCCCGGAGTCCCGCAAGTGATCGAATTCGTCCTCCTGTCCGCCCTGCTCGTGGTCACGGCACTGCTGCTCGTCGTGCCGCCGCTGCTCGGTCGTGGCGCGCGTCGGCGCGCTCACACGGCCAAGCGCGCACAAGCCGAAGTGGTGGTCGGCGTACTGCGTGAGCAGCTGGCCGAACTGAAGGCGGAGCATGCTGCGGGCAGCATCGACGACGCCAGCTTCGAGCGCAGCCGCAGCGAGATCGAACAGCGGGTGCTGGAGGAAGGCCTGGTCGCAGAGGATGGCGCGGATCAACGCCCTTCGAAGGCCTGGGCCATCGCACTGATCCTCGTTGTGCCGCTGTCGGCGGCACTGGTGTACGGCTTCATCGGCGAGCCCGACGCACTTGATCCGGCAACCCACGTTGCGCAGCCCGATCCGCAGGACGTCACGCCCGAACAGTTCGCGGCACTGGTGGACCAGCTGGCCGAGCGCCTCGAACAGGACGCTTCCGACGAGACCGGCTGGATCATGCTGGCGCGCTCCTACATGATGCTGGGCAAGTTCGAGGCGGCCACCCAGACCTGGGAAAAGCTGCGCGACCGCGCTCCCGACTCACCCGACGCATTGGCCGAATGGGCCGAAGTGCTGGTTGCCGCCCGCGAGGGCGACTTCGATGGCGAACCGCGCCGTCTGATCGAGCGCGCCCTCGAACTCGATCCGCAGCACTTCAAGGCCCTCGCGCTGGCCGGAGCAGCGGCCTTCGAGCGTGCGGAGTACGCGCTTGCCTCGGAATACTGGGAACGCATCCTGAAGCAGGTTCCGCAGGAAGATCCGGCCTACGCATCGGTCATCGCCAGCATCAACGAAGCGCGCACGCGCGGCGGCATGGAACTGATGGACGTGCCGGCCGAGGCACGCATGCTCACGATCAACGGCAACATCAGGTTGTCGGAAGGCCTGCTCGACACCGGCGTTGCGCCGGACGCGACGGTGTTCATCTTTGCCCGACCGGCCGAGGGCGGCATGCCGTTTGCCGCAATCCGCTTCCCGGCCTCGGCCTTGCCGACCACCTTCGACTTCACCGACGCGCAACGCATCAACAATGGAGCACTGCCCGACGAAGTAGTGCTGGCCGCGCGCATCTCACTGACCGGCGATGCGACGCCGCAAGCCGGTGACCTGGAAAGCACGACCCTGCGGGTGACCCCGGGCGCCAGCGGCGTGGAGCTGCTGATCGACCGGGTCGTCGAACAGAAGGAGTGAAGACCATGGCCCTGAAGAACGCTACCCGTTCAGCCACGCTCGCCTTGCTGTTGTCAGCAGCTCTGCCGGCAGCAGCGCAGGAGCCGGCCATCACGATGACATGCGGCGGCATCGGCCTCGAGAAATCGCTGCCCATGCGTCAGGCCCAGCAGGGGCATGCGCTGACCGTGCTGTTCGCCACCGAGTCCGGCGGCTACGTCGCCGACGTGCGCACCCGCATCGACTCACCGATGTCGGACGCGGTGGCCGAAAACGAACGCTGCGGCCCGGTGGCGCAGGTCGACATCACCCGCGCCGGCCATTACCGCATCCGTGCCGAACTCGACGGCGTGGTGCGCGAGGAAGTCCTGGAGCTGTCCCCTCAGGGTGGCCACCGCATCGTCCTGCGCTGGCCCGAGTGAGTCTCAGCCGCGGTACTCGAAGCGCACGCGCTTGACGTTGCACAGCAGTTCGTAGGAAATCGTGCCGGCCCCCGCGGCGACGCGATTCACCGGCACCTGTGCGCCCCACATCTCCACCCGGCTGCCCGGACCGGCCTGCGGCACATCGGTCAGATCCACCGTAAGCATGTCCATCGATACGCGTCCGACCAGGCGTGTCATCATCCCATCCACCACCACCGGCGTGCCATCTGGCGCGCTGCGTGGATAGCCGTCGGCGTATCCCATTGCCACCAGACCGATGCGCGTCGGACGCTCGGTGCGGAAACGGGCTCCGTATCCCACCGGCGCGCCGGGCGGCAAATCGCGTACCGACAACACCTCGCTCTCCAGTGTCATCACCGGCCGCAAGCCGTTGACCTCGCCCGGCATCGGGTCTGCGCCATAAAGCAGGATGCCGGCCCGCCCCCAGTCGGCATGAGCGATCGGCCAACCGAGGATGCCGGCCGAATTAGACACGCTGCGCGCGCCGGACAGTCCGCCAATCGCCATCTCGAAGTTCGCAACCTGCTGCGGCGTTGTGATCATGTCCGGTTCGTCGGCGCGCGCAAGGTGCGTCATGAAGGTGATGGCACCGACCCTGCCGCTGTCCCGCAAACGCTGCCAGACGGAACGAACCTCGGCGGGCTCGAAACCGGCGCGGTTCATGCCACTGTTGATCTTCAGCCAGACGTCGAGCGGACGGGGCAGATCCGCCGCCTCGATCATCGCGAGTTGCCCGGGATGATGCACCACCGGCCACAGGTCGAATGCCGCCGCGCGCTGCAGTTCGTCGGCCGAGAACACGCCCTCCAGCAGCAGGATGGGATGGCTGATGCCGGCATCGCGCAGCACCATGGCCTCGTCTGTGAAGGCCACCGCAAAACCGTCGGCTTCGGCCAGCGCACGAGCGCAGGGCACCGCACCGTGGCCATAGGCATTGGCCTTGATGACGGCGAGCGAACGCGAACCGTGCAGGGCACGGGCGAGACGGTAGTTGTGACGCAGGGCGTCGAGATCGATGAGGGCGCGGGCGGGTCGCATGGCGGTTCCAGTGGCTGATGCTACTTTGCCACAAGCAACCGCCCCGAGCGCGCCCGCAGCACGCTCGCCCGGC
>JBFHJY010000069.1:0-9315 GCA_041595655.1 Azoarcus sp. | reverse complement strand
GATGCCGCTGCGGCGCGCTCGGTCTTGAACGGCCGGCCTGACGCGGAGAGGGTTACTTCTTGGGCGGGTCGGCTTGTTTGAGCTTCTGCAGGTGTTGCTCGTCCTGCGGGGTCAGCGCCTCGCCCTTGAGCATCTTGCCCAACAGGCTGCCGCCCTGCGGCGTCTTCCAGAGTTTCTTGGCCTGCTCGTTCATCTTGTGTCCTCAGTTGGCCGATGACGTCCGCGCGGGATGCGCGCGGCACCGCGCCGAACATATCGACGCTGTCCTTGGTCGCCTCAGTGTAGGCGAAGTCCGCCGCGCGGCCCAGCGCTTCGACCACCGGGCGAACCGTGCGCGCGTTGGCCGCGAACAGGTCCAGCACGACGCCCACATCCGGGTCGGCAGCCATGTCCATCTGCTGTGCACGTTAGCCACTTAGCTGGATTGGCTTAAGTTTCGATTTTTCGTGGAGAAGAATCTGCTCAACCACAAGAGCGGTGCAGTTGGGAATGTGCGGTCCGGAAGACCTCGCCCCCGCTGCAAAGACGGACGCAGGGGAAAGGCGCTTCGTCAGCAGAAGGCGCCTGCGATCGCAGGAACCCGTCGAATCAGCCGCTCATCCGCTGCCGCGACAATTGCATGCAGGGTGGCGGTGTCAATGAGATTTACCGGGGTCAGCCAACCACTTCGTCGCCTCTTTGCAACTCAAGATAATCACATCGTCGTCGAGGAGCCTCACGAACGTGGCACCAAACCGACAAGCCAAGCCCTGATCGGGGGCTTGGCAGGCGAATTACTGTCCGTTTGCGTAGAAGTAGCCAGCGACCGCGAACGTGACTGGCGAGCAAATCAGCGAAATCAGCCCAGTATTTTGACGGAACACGCCTGTTATCAGAGCGCCTCCGCCAAAGGCCGCCGCAGGCAAAATCAGGAGCCACCAAAGGGAAAGCCCGCCTGTCAGCGCGCCCGCGACAACATGCAGGATCAAGCCGACGGCAATGCAGCCAGAGAGGAGCGTCACTTTGGTGGCGGGCAGCACGAACAATTTGCCTGTCCGCCAGCCCATGAGAGGGAAATGCGCGTCAAGACGCCCGATGGATCACCCTCGACAACCTGCAAGTAGAAGTCAGGCTGGACGTTCCTGGATACGCGGAGCACATCCAACCAGCGCGGTCAAAGATCGAGCACTTGACCACCCTGTAGGCGCTCGGAGTTACAGGGCGCGCATGTCACCGGGACACCTGCAAAGCGTTGCCGTCAAAGATCTGTAGAGACTTGGGCTACAAGTACGCAGAACCTAAGATATGATGACGCATATTTTAATGCGAATCGTTCTTGTTCGTATATACTTGCGGCTCCTGAAGAGGGGGAGACCCCCGACTCGATCATGTGCTGCCACCGGAACGAGGCAGATTCATAGTCATACCCAGCGGTCGTGAAGGCTGCAAGGCAAGGCTTCAGGTCTTACGTGGCCTTGCTCGACATCGCTCCAAGGCTTGTTTCAGCCCTTACCTTCACGCAGAGACAAATGAACAGCGACCTCAAATTCACGCCGCCTGGCACGAAAAACCCAACACATATCAG
The DNA here is from genome assembly GCA_041595655.1 of Azoarcus sp. Taxonomy (GTDB): domain Bacteria; phylum Pseudomonadota; class Gammaproteobacteria; order Burkholderiales; family Rhodocyclaceae; genus Pseudazoarcus. The sequence goes on along the minus strand of JBFHJY010000069.1, from coordinate 7,751 downwards.
CTACAAAGTTCTCACCGCAACGATTGCAAGCGCTTTCGCCACACTGGGTTATGCCCAGAACCCCACAGCTGACACCACGTTGTCAGAAGTGACTGTTACCGCAACCCGCTCCGAGGCGGCAATCGACACCGTCCCACAGTCGGTCACAGTTGTGCGCCGCGAGGATATCGAACAGCAGGTGAGCGCAGGAAGCGGCCTTGGGGACATCCTTGGAAAACTGGTGCCCGGGTTCGCTCTAGGACGCGAGTCACCCAGTACGTTCACTCAGACCTTGCGTGGCCGCAACATCAACGTTCTTATTGATGGAGTGCCGCAAAGCACCAATCGCAACGGCGCACGAATCCTTACGTTGATCGATCCTTCTGCGGTAGAGAGAATCGAAGTAATTCGTGGAGCTACCGCAATTTATGGTGACGGCGCCACTGGAGGTATCGTCAACATCATTACCCGCAAGGGTGGCGGCCCCGTCACGCACGTCACCGAAGTGGGCGGCAACATTTCACTGTCTCATCCGTCTGACAGCGTGGGGACGACAATTCGGCACACGACCTCCGGTTCGAAAGGCGACCTTGACTACTTGGCCAACGTCGCCGCTGAGCAGACAGGCGCATTCTTCGACGCAGACGGCGACCGCATTCCCCCTTCGGGAGCAAACCAGGGCAGCCTGGCTGAGACGCGTAGCTACAGCGTACTGGGAAAGCTAGGTTACAAGCTCGATTCGGACCAACACATCGAACTGACCGCTCAGGGCTACAAGGCCGATCAAGACACCAACTACACGACGGACCCAAGCGTACCCTCCGCACCGCTGCGGGGTCACAAATCTCGCGCCATTTCCGGCGTAGACCTGGATAAAAAAGAGGGCACTGAAAACAGTCTTCTTTCGCTGGACTACCGCAACAAAGATGTATTGGGCAGCAGCATGCATGCCCAGATCTTCACGCGAGATTACAAGACAGTCTATGCGCCGTTCCGTCGCCACGACGGCACCGGCGCTGGACCACAGATTTTCCAATCATTCATCGAGTCGTCAAAGACAGGCGGCCGACTTGAGTTTGATACGCTTCTGTCTGAAAACCACGGCGTCATGCTGACGTGGGGTGCAGACCACATCCGCGAGGCCACGTCTCAGTCTGGCTACGTCCATGACCCGGCAATCTACAACGCGTCAGGCGGTCGTACATTCCAAAGCACCGGCCAGGTTTCGACCTGGGTACCAGAGTATGAAATCGTAAGCACTGGCATCTTTGGCCAATTAGAGTGGCAGGCAACCGACAAACTCCTTATTCGAGGTGGTTTGCGCCACGAGAAATTCGATGTCGATGTTGATGACTACACGAACCTCAACGGTGGAGCCGTCGGAGGCGGGAATAAAAAGTACAGCGAAACCCTGTACAACATCGGGGCTGTCTACGATCTGAACGATCACTACAATCTTTACGCCAGCTACAATCAGGGCTTCTCCATACCCGATATGGGTTTGACGCTGCGCAATGCCCCAGGTGGAAGTTCTTTCGATTCACTGAACACGCAGCCGCAAATTGTAGATAACTATGAAGTTGGTGTACGCGCCTATTGGGACCGCACGGAAGCCAGCTTGGCCGTTTTCTGGAGTGAGAACGACCTTGGTGCGCGCTCAGGCGGTCTGAATGCGCCGATCGTTCGCGCGCCAGAGAAGATCTATGGCCTAGAGGCAACACTAGACCACCGTTTTTCCGACACATGGAGCAGCGGGGGAACCTTCACCTGGGTTGAAGGCAAAAAATATTCGGCATCAGGTTCAGAAATCAGTTACCTCGGCAACGATGCAATTGCCCCCCCAAAGCTGACCGTGTATTTGGAGCATCAGACCAGTCCGAAATGGCACAACCGGCTGCAACTAGCCTACAGCGCAGAACGGGATCGCTTCCAGAAGAACAGCAGTTCTCCTTACCAGAACCGCATCGACGATTACGCGATACTGGACTGGGCAAGCCAGTACAAGCTTAACAAGCAGGGAACGCTCGCTTTCGGCATAAATAACCTGCTCAACAAGCAGTATCACAACACATTCGCCCAAACTGTCGTAACCCCGGGCGTATATGGCAATACCGCCTATGCTGCGGCATCGGGTGCCACGCTTTACGCTACCTACAAGCATGCTTGGTAACGTCGTCAAAGGCTCGACCTCCGCAGCGCGACCGCGTATGCGGAGGTTGTGGCTGAAAGCACATCGTTGGCTGGGACTGAGTTTCGGCGTCGTGCTCATGGTTGCGGCACTGTCCGGTAGTGTCATGCTGGCAGTCGAACCGATCGACGAACTCATCAACCGAGATTTGACCTTTCCCACTGACGCGTCCAACGTCAGTTACGGGGCTGTCCTCGAGAATCTGGAGGGTTTTACAAAGCCGAACACCGACGTAACCCTTCGGCCTCCCCGGGATGCAAACGAGTCTTTTCAAGCCTTCGTCAGGGGAGACTGGCGTGGAACGGTTTATTTACACCCGTCAACCGGAGAGATTCTCGGCCGTCGAGGAGAAACAGAGGGGTTCATGGGCTTTCTTTTCGCCCTTCACAGCAATCTGTTTGCTGGCGAGGTCGGGAAAGCGGTACTGACCATGTCGGTCATCGCATACTTGCTAATGCTGGCGTCCGGCATTTATCTATGGTGGCCTAAGCGCTGGAGCAGGGCTTTGTCCATGCGTTGGACCGCAGGCACTCATCGCGCATTGTTCGACTGGCACCGGGTTACCGGCGTTCTCTTTGGATTTGTGGTGTTGATTGCATTGGGGTCAGGCGCTTACATGGCCTGGCCGCCACTCGCGCGGTCGGTCAACTTGCTAGTCAACGACACCCACTCTGCCCCGCCGTCGATATCTGGAGGCCCCCCAACGGCCAGGACGGTTGAAGTGGCCGTGCAGCAGGCACAGACCCTTTTCCCGACCGCCATGGTTGGCTATGTGCAGATTCCCACACTGCCTGATCGGCCGATTCGAGTCCGTCTGCGCTTACCGGACGACCCTCACCCGAACGGATTGACATCAGTGTGGCTCCACCCAGACAACGCGACACCTATCCGGTCGGATCTTTGGTCGGAACTGGATCTCGGAACCCACGCATACGCGTACATATATCCGCTGCATATCGGAGAACTGTGGGGCACACCGTGGACCATCCTGGTTTTCATAACAGGCGGTGTCCTCTCGGCATATGCAGTGACTGGCTTCCTCTTGTGGGTACGACGCCGCCGTTGATTCGGGCGGCGCCCATCCTCGCAAACCACATCAGCGCCACGTTCAGGCAGCGCTATACTGCGCCCATAGGTGGGTCACAAAGGTGGGTCACATTTACGTTTAACCACCACCTTGGGTTCCTTGACCCCTTGCAGAGACTGGGCTTTCAAGCCGTCTGGTGAAAGAGTGGTTCGATTCCGCCCATCACCACCACGACACGAGAAAGCCGCTGATCCGCAAGGGTTGGCGGCTTTTTCACGTTCCGGGCGGCTGTTCATTCATGCCGGGCGATCGCGCCTTCGCCACCACGCAGCCAGCAGCGAACCGGACAGATTGTGCCAGATGCTGAACAGTGCTCCGGGAAGCGCGGAGAGCGTTGAGAAGTACTGCAGTGCGAGCGCCACGCCGAGGCCGGAGTTCTGCATGCCGACCTCGATCGCCACGGTGCGCGCCGTCACCGTCGGCAATCGCAGCAGGCGGGCACACAGATAGCCCAGTCCGAGACCGATGAAATTGTGCAGCACCACCGCCAGCGCGGCCAATGCGCCGCTGTCGGCGATGCGCGCGTGGTTGAGCGCGACGATGATGGCGATGACGAACACGATGGCGGCCACCGAGATCAGCGGAAACAAGTCCTTCACCGCTGCCAGATGACGGCCGAACAGGGTATTGAGCGCCACTCCGGTAGCGACCGGCAGGAACACGATCTTGATCAGGCTGAACAACATGCTCGCCACCGGCACCGGCACGCTCTCGCCCAGATACAGCCACACCAGCATCGGCGTGAGCAGCACGGCGGCAAAGGTGGTGACGAAGGTCAGGCTGATCGACAACGCGACATCGGCGCGCGCCAGATAGGCAATCACGTTGGATGCCGTGCCGCCCGGGCAGCAGCCGACAATCACCAGCCCGATCAGCAGCGGCTCGGGCAGGCGGAGCAGATGGCCGACCAGGAAGGCCGCCAGCGGCATGATCAGGAATTGCAGACCGGCGCCGATGGCAATGGCCTGGGGGCGACGCAGCACGCGGCGGAAATCGTCAGGCGTGAGGGTCATGCCCATGCCGAACATGATCAGCATCAGCAAGGGAACGATCCACCCGCCCAGTCCGATCAGTGCATCCGGGCGCGCCCAGGCGAGGGCCGAAGCCAGCACGGCCCACAGGGGGAAGAAACGGGTGAGCAGTCCGGCCACCGCGCTCATGCCCTTCGCCTGCCGGCGATCCACGTCAGCAGGCCCAGCGCCAGTGCAATCAAAGCCATGCCGGCGCCTTCGGCCAGCGAAGGCTGCTCGCCCAGCTCGACCCACGCCGACAGTACCCCCACCGCCGGCACGGCCAGCGACGAAAGCCCCGCCACACCAGCCGGCAGCCGGTCGAGCACGAACAGCCACAACAGCCAGGCCAGCGCCGTGGCAAGGATGGCGTTGTAGGCCAGCGCGCCAAAGAAATACAGGCTGGGCTCGATCTCGCGCGAAGGCAGCAGCCAGGCGGTGGCGCACACCACGATGGTGCCGAACAGCATCTGCCATGCGGTGAGCGACAGCAGATCGAGCTGCACGCGCGTGCGCAGGCGCTTGGCGTATACCGCGGCGCTGGCCCACACCAGACTGGCCGTCAGCGCGATCGCACTGCTCAGCAACGAGGCCTCGAAGTTCCACGGCTCCAGCACCAGCATCAGCCCTGCGGCGCCCACCGCGATCGCCACCCATTGCAGTTCGCGGATGCGCTCGCCCAGCAGCAGCCAGGCCATGGGCAGCAGCCAGAACGGCATCACATACACCAGCACCGCCGTCTTGCCCGCCCCGCCCTGCACCAGCGCAAGCTGGATGAGCGTACTGAAGGCGCCGCACTGCAGCAGCCCGAGCACGATGGTCGGGCCGGGCGCAACCAGCCGCAGGGGCTTGCGCAGCAAAAGCATGACCACGAACAGGCAGACGGTTCCGAACAACACGCGCAGCGCGGTAAAGTCCACCGGGTCGATGAAGTGCAGCACCTTCTTCATCACGACCCAGTTGTACCCCCAGATCAGTGACAGCGCGATCAGGGCCAGCGCCGCCGGCCACATGCGGTGCGGGCCGCTCATTGCGCGCTCACCGGCAACACCTGCGCTGACCATTCCGGAAAACCATGCTGAAAACCCTCAAGGACCTTTTCGACAACGCCCTGTCGCCGGGCATGAACCTGCCCAGCCGCAGCGGCGAACACAGTCTGCAGCTTGCCACCGCGGTGCTGCTGGTGGAAGTGATGCGCGCCGACACCGAACTTGGCGAGGCCGAGCGCGATGTGGCGCTCGCCGCGCTGCGCGAGAAATTCTCGCTCGCCGACGACGAGGTCGAACGCCTGCTCGAACTGGCCACCACCGAGGCCGAGCACGCCTACGATTTCCATCGCTTCACCTCCGAGATCAACCGCCGCTGCGACATGTCGCGCCGCGTGCGCATCATCGAGTACATGTGGCAGGTCGCGCTGGCCGACGGCAAGCTGTGCGCCCATGAGAATCACCTGATGCGCAGGATCGCCGACCTGCTGTATGTCTCGCATGGCGACTACGTGGCCGCCAAGGACCGCGCACGTCAGGCGGCCGGGCAGCCCTGATCAGTCCGGCGCCCGCAACAGGCGCCAGATGATGATGCCGCTGACGCTGGCATTGACGATCACCAACGCACTGAGCACAAAAGCCATTACTGCCACCGGGTCGCGCTGCACCAGCACATGCAGGAAGGCGGTGGACAGCGCCTGCAGCGCCACCAGCAACCAGAACAGCGGACTGCGCGGGCGCACGATGCGCGACAGCCTCATGGCAGCTCGGCCTCCCCTTCCCAGTATCCGGGAGCGTTGTAGATCTCGCGCAGGTGGTCGATGAACAGCCGCACCTTGGCCGGCAGGTAGCGCTGCTGCGGATACACGGCCTGGATGTCGTAGTTCGGCATGGCGTACTCGTCGAGCACGGTCACCAGTTCGCCGCGCTTGAGCTCGGCCTGGATCTCCCACATCGAGCGCCAGCCGACGCCGAGCCCCTGCTTGACCCAGTTGAACAGCAGTTCGCCGTCGTTGCAGTCGAGGTCGCCGGACACCTTCACCGCCACCAGCTTGCCGTCGCGCAGAAAGGTCCAGCCGCGCTGCTGGCCTCCCTGCAGGTTGAAGGCCAGGCAGTTGTGGCGGGTCAGGTCTTCCAGCGTACGCGGCTTGCCATGACGCTCGAAGTACGCCGGCGTGGCACAGATCACCCGCCGGTTCGGGAACAGGCGCACCGCAACATAGTTGGGGTCGGTCACGTCGCCGATCCGGATGGCCATGTCGTAACCCTCGCGCACCAGATCGACCACGCTGTCGGTCAGGTTGAACGAGAGCTTGAGATCCGGATGGCGCGCACGGAAGGCCGGCGCATGCGGCGCGACGTGGCGTCTCCCGAAGGCCGCCGGTGCAGACACGACAAGGTGGCCGCGCACCATCTTGCGGTCGGCCGTGATGCTGGCTTCCGCCTCATCGAACTCGCGCAGCAGCACGCGCGCACGCTCGAGGAACTGCTCGCCCAGATCGGTCAACGACAAGCCACGCGTGGAGCGATGCATCAGTTTCACGCCGAGCCGACGCTCGAGCGCATCCAGGCGCCGCCCCATGACCACCGGGGTGACACTCTCGACCAGTGCTGCGGCTGCAAAGGTTCCTTTCTCAGCGACCAGAACGAAGCTGCGGATCTCGGTATAGCGGTCCACTCGATACTCCTGATATCGACAGTCTTGAATTATGCGGCAGTTGCGGGCCGCCCCCCAAGCCCTTATCCTTGCCGCCAATCACGCGAAATTTCCGCCCTTTCCCATCATTCCCCATTAAGGAGTTCGTCATGGCCCGCATGAGAGCCGTAGATGCCGCTATTGCCGTTTTGCGCAAGGAAGGCATCGACACCGCGTTCGGTATTCCCGGCGCCGCAATCAACCCGTTTTACTCCGCCATGCGCAAGGATGGCAGCATCCGCCACATCCTCGGCCGTCACGTCGAGGGCGCTTCGCACATGGCCGAGGGCTACACCCGCGCCAATCCGGGCAACATCGGCGTGTGCATCGGCACCTCCGGCCCGGCCGGCACCGACATGATCACCGGCCTGTACTCGGCTTCCGCCGACTCGCTGCCGATCCTGTGCATCACCGGTCAGGCCCCGCTCGCCCGTCTGCACAAGGAAGACTTCCAGGCCGTGGACATCGAGTCCATCGCCAAGCCGGTCACCAAGTGGGCGGTCACCGTACTCGAGCCGGCTCTGGTCCCGCGCGTGTTCCAGCAGGCCTTCCACGTCATGCGTTCGGGCCGTCCGGGCCCGGTGCTGATCGATCTGCCGATCGACGTGCAGATGGCCGAGATCGAGTTCGACATCGACAGCTACGAGCCGCTGCCGGTCTACAAGCCCGCCGCCAGCCGGCGCCAGGTCGAAAAGGCGCTGAACATGCTGAACGAGGCCGATCGGCCGCTGATCGTCGCCGGCGGCGGCATCATCAATGCCGACGCTGCCGAGCTCCTGGTCGAGTTCGCCGAAATCACCCGCGT
>JBFHJY010000068.1:0-9506 GCA_041595655.1 Azoarcus sp. | reverse complement strand
CACTGGCCCGCGCGGAAGCGGCAGTTGCGGCCGGCGCTGAACTGCTCGATGTCGGTGGCGAGTCGTCGCGTCCGGGTTCCGAAGCGGTTTCGGAGCAGGAAGAGCTGGACCGCGTGATGCCTCTGGTCGAGCGTCTCTCCGAGTGGCCCGTGCCGGTGTCGGTCGATACCGTCAAGCCCGGCGTGATGCGCGCGGCGATTGCCGTCGGTGCGGCACTGATCAATGACATCAATGCCTTCCGTGCGCCCGGTGCGATCGAGGCAGTGGCAGCCAGCGATGCCGCGCTGTGCGTGATGCACATGCAGGGGCAACCGAAAACCATGCAGCATGCGCCTCACTATGATGACGTGGTGGGCGAGGTCATGCATTTTCTGGGGGAGCGAGTCGCGGTTTTGCGCGCGGCCGGGGTGGCGGATGCACGAATGGTGCTTGATCCAGGATTCGGTTTCGGCAAGACGCTGGAGCACAACCTCGCCTTGCTGCGGGATCTCGAGCGGCTGCGCAAAGGTGGTCTGCACGTGCTGGTCGGCATGTCGCGCAAGACGATGCTCGGCCAGATTACCGGCCGTCCGGTGGATCAGCGGGTTGCGGCCGGCGTGGCGGCTGCGCTGTTTGCGGTGGAGCGGGGTGCGCGCATCGTGCGTACACACGATGTCGCGGCCACGCGCGATGCGCTGGCCGTATGGATGGCGCTGAAGGGCTTACGCGCGTCATAATTGCGCATCTTGCATTGACTGGAACTGGTATGGCGCGAAAGTATTTCGGCACCGATGGCGTGCGCGGACTGGTCGGCACCTCGCCGATCACCCCCGATTTCGTGATGCGGTTGGGCTACGCGGCCGGTCTCGCGCTGGTCAAGCGCGAACATCTTCCGGTCGGCGAGCATCCTGCCGTACTGATCGGCAAGGACACCCGGATTTCCGGCTACATGCTCGAGGCAGCACTGGAGGCCGGTTTTGCCGCGGCCGGTGTTGACGTGATGCTGGCCGGACCTCTGCCGACACCGGCCGTCGCTTATCTGACGCGTGCCTTGCGGCTGCAGGCCGGAGTCGTGATTTCGGCTTCGCACAATCCGTACTTCGACAATGGCATCAAGTTCTTTTCCGCTGGAGGCACCAAGCTGCCCGACGCCATCGAGCTGGAGATCGAGGCGGGTGTCGATCAGCCCCTGGGCTGCGTGGATTCTGCGCGCCTGGGAAAGGCGCGACGTATCGACGACGCTGCCGGGCGCTACATCGAGTTCTGCAAGAGCACCTTCCCCAACGAGCTGGACCTGCGCGGGCTGCGCATCGTGCTGGATTGCGCACACGGCGCGGCTTACAGCATCGGGCCCAAGGTATTTCACGAGTTGGGCGCAGAGGTCATTGCGGTTGGCGCGGAGCCGAATGGTGTCAACATCAACGACGGCGTCGGCGCGACCCGGCCCGGACATCTGCGTCAGGCGGTGCTTGCACATCAGGCGGATCTTGGCATTGCGCTCGATGGCGATGCGGATCGCGTCATCATGAGCGATGCCGACGGCGAGCTCTATGACGGTGACCGCCTGCTCTACGTCATCGCAGCGGCCCGCCACCGGGCCGGCCGGCTCGAGGGCGTGGTCGGCACGCAGATGAGCAACCTCGGGCTCGAGCATGCGATCGCTCGTTTGGGTGTGCCGTTCGCCCGTGCTAGGGTGGGTGATCGCTATGTGCTGGAATTGCTGCAGGAGCGTGGCTGGAAGCTCGGCGGCGAGAGCTCCGGCCATCTCATCTGTCTGGACAGTCACACGACGGGTGACGGCATCGTCTCCGCGCTGCAGGTGCTGTCGGCACTGCGCCAGGGTGGCATGACGCTGGCCGAGGCTTGCGCGGACCTCGTGTTCTATCCGCAGAAGCTCGTTAACGTGCGCATGCCTTCAGGGTTTGACTGGCGCGCAGACCCCACCATCGATGCGGCACGTGTCGCGGCAGAAGCAGAGCTTGGCGAGAATGGCCGCGTGTTGCTGCGCCCGTCGGGCACAGAGCCCCTGTTGCGGGTAATGGTCGAGGGGCAGAACGAGTCGCAGGTCGATCGCCTGGCGCAGGACATTGCTGCGGCGGTCGAGCACTCATTTTCCGAGTGAATCGCGCGATCATGAAGAATCATCGGTTACGTTTCACATAACTGTAATTTTCGTTACGGATAATCCGTTTCGTTCCTGCAGCAGCGGGGGCGCCCCGGAAGGGCGGGGCTGACTGAATTGACGAAACTGGAGAATCCGTAATGTTCAAGAAGCGCATCCTCGCGACCGCCGTCCTCGGCCTCGCAGCCTCCTTCGCCGCACAGGCGCAGGTCCAGGTTGATCCCGCTCTGCCGTCTTACCAGCCCGTTAGCGGTGTCTCCGGCAGCCTGAAGTCGATCGGCTCCGATACGCTGAACAACCTCATGACGCTGTGGGCCGAAGGCTACAACGCCATGTACCCGAACGTGAAGATCGAGATCGAAGGCAAGGGTTCGAGCACCGCTCCGGCCGCGCTGATCGCCGGCACCTCGCAGTTCGGCCCGATGTCGCGCCCGATGAAGTCCAAGGAAATCGACAACTTCGAGAAGAAGTACGGCTACAAGCCCACCGCCGTGCGCTCCGCCATCGACGCGCTGGCCGTCTATGCCCACAAGGACAACCCGATCGAGTGCCTGACGCTGCAGCAGATCGATGCGATCTTCTCCAAGACCCGCAAGGGCGGTCTGGACAAGGACATCACCACCTGGGGTGACGTCGGCGTGACCGGCGAGTGGGCCAGCCGCCCGATCTCGCTGTACGGCCGTAACTCGGCTTCCGGCACTTACGGCTACTTCAAGGAAGTGGCGCTGTTCAACGGTGACTACAAGGACAGCGTGAAGGAGCAGCCGGGTTCCTCGACCGTGGTGCAGGGCGTGGCCTCCGACATGGGTGGCATCGGCTACTCGGGTGTTGGTTACAAGACGGCCGACGTGAAGTTCATCAAGCTGGCTACCGGCCCGGGTGAAACCTGCTACGAGCCGAATGCCGAGAGCGCGTCCAGCGGTGCCTATCCGGTTTCGCGCTTCCTCTACATCTACGTGAACAAGAACCCCAACGAGGCGATGGATCCGCTGCGTGGTGAGTTCATCAAGTTCATCTACTCCAAGCAGGGTCAGGAAGCGGTCGTCAAGGATGGCTACTTCCCGGTGGTCAAGGCGCTTGCCGATGACGACCTGAAGCGCTTCGGCCTGGCCAAGTAATCCGGCTTCAGCGTACTTCGACGAGGCGGGTACGGGTGTCCGTATCCGCCTGTTCTGTCTGACAGATGAACGGATCATCCATGAGCGACAATGCGGCCACGCAGGCCACTCCGACTGAAGGTTACAAGCGGCTGTTGCCGGTGGGCAGGAAGACCCGCAAATCGGTGCTGTTCGCCGACCGCACTGCCGACATCTCGATCACGCTTGGCGGCCTGCTGGTCATCGTTGCCGTGTTCGGCATCCTTGCCTTTCTTGCCAAGGAGGCCTTGCCGCTGTTTTTCGGTGGCGAGATGCGCAAGCACGATGCCTACGTGCTGGAGGCCGCGCCCGAGCTGATCTGGACCAACGCCGACGAGTATCAGACCATCGGCGTGCGCATCGACGTTCGCGGCAGGATCACCACCTTCCACATCGACAGCGGACAGTCGCTGTCCTCGCAGGAACTCGATTTCGAAGGCGATCAGGCAACCGCCGTGGGCGCCACCAACAACCGCTCGGACATGATCTTCGGCTTTGCCGATGGCAGCGTGCGCTTTGCGCACATCGGTTTTGCAAGCCAGGTGCTGCGCGGCGAGGACATGCCGTCCGGGCTGACGCAGTTGAACGAGCAGGATTTCACTGACGGCACTGCGGTGTACCGCCATGTGGCGGGCAACCAGATCCGTCGCATCAGCGTCGACATCGATCTCAAGCCGGCGCAACAGATTGCGTCCGAAGGCGTGGCGATCAATGCCATCGGCTATGCCCTCGGCGGTACGGTCGAGCGCCCGACGCGTTCCTTCGTCACCTTTGACAGTCTTGGCGTGGGCCGCCTGAGCCGGGCAGAGTCGCGCATCAACCTGATGACCCAGCAGGAAACGGTGACGACCCGCACCACCACGCTGCCGTCGCTGCCTGATGGCACGGCGGTGAAGAAGGTGCTGCTGACCGGTCAGGCCGATCAGGTCTATGTCGGGGTGGCCGATGGCTCGGTGTTCCGCTACGACACGCGTGATTTCACCAAGCCGATGCTGGCCGAGTCGGCACGCCTGACGCCCGAAGGGGTGGAGTTGGGCGTGCTGGGCTTCCTGATCGGCGATCAGACGATTCTGGTGGGCGGCAGCGATGGTTCGCTGCGCATGTATTTCCGGCTTCAGCAGGAAGGCGCCGACACCAGCGACGGCTATCGCATGGTGCTGGCACGTGAGCTCGAAGCGCAGCCCGCGGGCATCGTCGCCTACGACGTGTCGCAGCGCCGCAAGAGTCTCGTCACACTCGATGCGCAGGGCGGACTGTGGTTCCGTCATGCAACCAGCGAGCAGGTATTGCTGCGCATGGAGCAGAAGGTGGCCCCCAAGGGCGGGCCGATGCAGTTGATGCTGATGCCGCGCGACGACGGCGCGGTCGCGATGAACGCCTCCGGTGTGGTGGACCACTGGACGTTCTATGTGCCGCATCCGGAGACCACCTGGCGTGCGATCTTCGGCAAGAGCTGGTACGAGGGCTATTCGGAGCCGACCTACACCTGGCAATCGTCCTCAGGTACCGATCTGTTCGAGCCCAAGTTCTCGCTGATACCGCTGATTTTCGGCACGCTCAAGGCCACGGTGTACTCGCTGATCTTCGCGGTGCCGATCGCGCTGCTGGCGGCGATCTACACCTCGGAGTTCGTGCATCGGCGCGTACGCGGCACGGTCAAACCGGTGATGGAGATGATGGAGTCCTTGCCCACCGTGGTGCTGGGCTTCATTGCCGCACTGATCCTCGCGCCACTGATCGAGAGCTGGATTGCCGCGGTGGTGCTGGGTTTCGTCGCGCTGCCGCTGGGGCTGATGGTGGCCGCTCACCTGTGGCAGATGCTGCCGCCGCATGTGGCGCTCAAGCTCAACGGCATCCCGAAGTTCCTGTTCATGTTCGTCGTCATCGGCGTGTCGGGCTGGCTGGCCTGGCTGCTTGGGCCGGCTTTCGAGCACACCTTCTTCGCCGGCGACTTCAAGGCCTGGACCAACCGCGACATCGGCAGTGCCGTGCCGTTCATGAGCATGTTCCTGTGGCCGCTGGCCTTCGTGCTGCTGAGCATGGCCTTCAACCGCACGATCGGCACGCGTTACCGCATGCATCTGCGTGAGCTCACGCGGCAGCGGGCGGGGGTCATGGACGGCGCACGCTGGCTCACACTGGCGGTCGTCTCGGCACTGGTTGCATGGATGGTGGCCGGGGCCCTCGCCGCAAGCGGCTTCGATCCGCGTGGCGGAGTGGTCGATACCTACGTGCAGCGCAACGCGCTGGTGGTCGGCATGGTGATGGGCTTTGCCATCATCCCGAACATCTACACGCTGGCGGAGGACGCGCTCAATGCCGTGCCGGCGCAACTGCGCGCGGCCAGTCTGGCGGCCGGCGCGACGCCGTGGCAGACCGCGATCTGGGTGGTGCTGCCGACCGCGATGTCGGGTGTCTTTGCTGCCTGCATGATCGGCATGGGCCGTGCGGTCGGCGAGACCATGATCGTCGTGATGGCCGCAGGCAACACGGCGGTTCTCGACTGGAACATCTTCAACGGACTGCGCACGCTGTCGGCCAACATCGCCGTCGAGCTGCCTGAGGCGGTGATCGGCGGCACGCTGTACCGCATGCTGTTCCTGGCCGCACTGACGCTGTTCGTGATGACCTTCGTCATCAACACCTTCGCCGAAATCATTCGCCAGCGCTTCCGCAAGCGCGCCTTCCAGCTGTAAGGGGCACGCACATGAGCGCACACGTTGAAAGCAGGACCAAGCCGATGAGCAAGAAAGAACAAGGCCGAGCCGTACGCCGCTACACCGCTGACCTGTCAGCGGTCGGCGAGCCGGCGCTGTGGGGGTTCGGTGGCGCACTGGCGCTGGGCATCATCCTGATCTGCGGCTTCCTGCTGATGATCTTCTGGAATGGCATGACCACCTTCTGGCCCAAGCCGATCGAGGTCGTGACGCTCAAGAGCGGCCAGCAGGTGGCGGGTGAGCCTTCGCGCTTCAGCTTCTTCCGGCCCGAGCCGGGCGTGCTCGAATCGATGCCTGCCGAAGTGCGTGGCCAGATTGAGGATGCGGGCGGTTATGCCGAGCGCACGCTGTATCGCATCGGCAACTACGATCTCTACAACGAGGATTTCCGCTGGGTGAACGCCTTCGATGTCGAAGGTGTCGAGCGTGATCCGCTTTTCCACTACTTCGAGCGTCAGGAGTGGGGGCCTTTCGTCGGTCGCATCCGCAGCGTCATTCTCGATGGCGTGGAGCAGGATCCGGCCGAACTCGGTCTCGAGCGCCTGCGCGACGAGCAGGCTGCCGCGCGGAAGCGTTTCGCCGAGGTCCGTTACATCGAGCGCGGCGAGATCGGCAAGATCAACCACGAACTCAACGCCCAGCGCCTGGCCTTGCGTCGCATCGAGCTGGCCGAGGGCATCGAAAGTGCGGCCTATCGCGCCGAACTGCAGCGCAGCGAACAACGTGAAGCCGATTTGCAGCGTGAGTATCAGCGCCTGCAGGCGGCAGCGGATGCGATCAAGCAGCAGGATGCCCGTTACCGCATCGTGCTGGAGGAGGTCGGAGGTGCGACGAAGGAGACGCAGCTGTCGCAGATCGTGCGCTTCTACCCGGCCAACGACCTTTCGCTCTTCGGCAAGCTCGGCGTGTATCTGTCACGCTGGGCCGAGTTCCTGACGTCCGAGCCGCGTGAGGCCAACACCGAAGGCGGCATCCTGCCGGCCATTTTCGGTACCGTGGTGATGACCATGCTGATGGTCGTGGTGGTTGCGCCGTTCGGCGTCATCACCGCGCTGTACCTGCGCGAGTATGCCAAGCAGGGCAAGCTCGTCGGCATGGTGCGGATCGCGGTGAACAACCTCGCCGGCGTGCCGTCGATTGTGTATGGCGTGTTCGGTCTGGGCTTCTTCGCCTATACCGTGGGAGGTTCGATCGATGCGATCTTCTTCCCCGAGCGCCTGCCCAACCCGACCTTCGGCACCGGCGGGATCCTGTGGTCGGCGCTGACCCTGGCGCTGCTGACCGTGCCGGTGGTGATCGTCGCCTCCGAGGAAGCATTGGCCGCAGTGCCGCGCTCGATCCGCGAAGGCGCGCTGGCCTGCGGCGCGTCGAAATGGCAGACCATCCGCTCGATCGTGCTGCCGCATGCGCTACCCGGCATCATGACCGGCCTGATTCTGGCGATGGCGCGCGGCGCCGGTGAAGTTGCACCGCTGATGTTGGTGGGGGTCGTCAAGCTCGCCCCTGAGCTGCCGGTCGATGCCTTCGCGCCCTTCATCCACCTCGAGCGCAGCTTCATGCACCTTGGCTTCCACATCTTTGACGTCGGCTTCCAGTCGCGCAACTCGGAAGCGGGCAAGCCGATGGTGTTCGTCACCACCTTGCTGCTGCTGGGTCTCATCGTGCTGATGAACTCGTCTGCCATCTACATCCGCAACAGGCTGAAGAAGAAATTCGTCGGCAGCCAGTTCTGAACATCCGGAGAACCATCAAATGAACAACGCCACCATGGACAAGCCCGCCGCCGAACACCGCACCGTGTATCACGTGGCCGAGTCGGGGCAGGGCGCCGGCATCACGATCCGCGACTTCAACCTCTGGTACGGCGAAGCGCAGGCACTGTACGGGGTCGACATGGAAGTGCAGCGCGGCATGGTGACCGCCCTGATCGGCCCTTCGGGCTGCGGCAAGTCCACCTTGCTGCGCTCGCTCAACCGCATGAACGACCTCATCGACAACCTGCGCATTCGCGGCGAGGTGCGCGTCAATGAGCAGGACATCTATGCTCCCGGTACCGACGTGATTGCACTGCGCAAGCGCATGGGCATGGTGTTCCAGAAGCCCAATCCGTTTCCGAAGTCGATCTTCGAGAACGTCGTGTTCCCGCTGCGCGTGGAGGGCATCGCCGACAAGACCATGCTGGAGGAAGCCTGCGAGCGCGCGTTGAAGGGTTCGGCGCTGTGGAACGAGGTCAAGGATCGTCTGCACGAGAGTGCGCTGGGGCTGTCCGGCGGTCAGCAGCAGCGTCTGTGCATTGCCCGCGCGATTGCGGCCGAACCGGAAATCCTGCTGATGGACGAGCCGTGTTCGGCGCTCGACCCGATCGCCACGGCCAAGGTCGAAGACCTCATCGGCGACCTGAAGGGGCAGTTCACGATCGTCATCGTCACCCACTCGATGCAGCAGGCCGCGCGGGTGTCGGACAACACCGCGTTCATGTATCTGGGCAAGCTGATCGAGTATGGTGCGACCGACACGATGTTCACGAACCCGCATGACACGCGCACCGAGGATTACATCACCGGCCGCTTCGGCTGAGTAAGCAGGTGCCCGACGGGGGCGGGGTGCCTTGTGCGCCTCGCCCCCCGTTTCGTTCATGCGGCTTTGCGATGTCATGGGGCGCGGGCTACAATCGCGCATTTACTCGCGCGCCTCCAATGCACAGCAAGCTGGTTGCCGGAAACTGGAAGATGAATGGGCGGCTGGTCTCCAACGAGGCCCTGCTGACCGACATGTTGCCGGCTCTGCCGCAGGGCGTTGATGTTGCGCTCTGCGTGCCGTTTCCATACCTCGCTCAGGTATCCGCCTTGCTGCGTGGCAGCAGGGTGATCATCGGTGCGCAGGATGTCAGCGAACATGCCGACGGTGCCTTCACCGGCCAGGTCAGTGCCGGCATGCTGGGCGATTTCGGTTGTGCCTGCGTGATCGTCGGGCATTCCGAGCGCCGCGCGCGAGGAGAGCGCGATGAGGACGTAGCAGCCAAGGCTGCGACGGCTCTGGCGTCCGGCATCACGCCCATCGTGTGCGTTGGAGAGACGCTGGATGAGCGCGAGCGCGGCGAGGTCGAGCAAGTGCTGGTGCGCCAGCTCGATGCGCTGGATCAACGCATCGGCGCCCAGGACGTGAGCAGGCTGGTGCTGGCCTATGAGCCGGTGTGGGCGATCGGCACGGGCCGCGCGGCCAGCGCGGAGCAGGTTGCACAAGTGCTGGCGCTGGTGCGCCGCTGGTGCGTGGAGCGCACCGGGCCGGATGCGCGCACCCGCATCCTATATGGTGGCAGCGTGAAGGCCGACAGTGCGGGCTGGCTGTTCGGGATTGATGATGCCGATGGCGTCCTGGTGGGCGGAGCCTCACTGGTGGCGGATGAATTTGTGGCGATCTGTCGGGCTGCGGCCTTGGCTGGTCGGGCGGTTTGATTCTGGAGTGACAAACAAAGATGGGTAGTTACCTGTTCTCGATCGTCCTGGCGATCCATGTGGTGGTCGGTATCTGCGTGATCGGCCTGGTGCTGAT
>JBFHJY010000067.1:0-9524 GCA_041595655.1 Azoarcus sp. | reverse complement strand
TCGCGCCCGCCAGCATGGCCACACCGGCAGCCACTGCAAAAATTGCCAGAATCCAGATCAGTGCTCGCATCTACCGGCCCTCAGCGCGCTTCGTCAGCCGGCTCGGCGGAGCCTGCGGCCACCCCGTTGCCACTGCGCCCGCGCTGCATGCCGAGCGCGGAGAAGGTTTCGGTCAGGGCGGGCGCTTCGGCGCGCATATCGATGGCAGCGAGCTGCTCCAGCTCGCCCAGCATGCGCTGCACCTGCACGTCGCCGGTATCGAAATAACGCTGCAACCATTCCCGGGCCATCGTCAGATCGCTGGTGTAGGTGCGCGCATCATTGGCCAGCAGCGCAAGCCGCGCCGTAAGCAGGCGGATCTTGATGTTCTCGCGCAGATACACGCCCTGCGAAGGCGCCAGCAGTGCCGGGTCGGTACGATCCATACGCTCCAGACGGATCATGCCGCGCACCTCGTCCCAGGCATCCGCGCCCAGCACATGCAGCGTGTCGAGCGTGCGGCGCCACCACACCTGATCGCCCTCGCCAGGCGGTACGGCGGGCAGTTCGTCCATGGCCGGCGCTGTTCCGCTCGGCTCCACGGTATAGGCCAGCGGCAGACGGTCGACATGGCCGAACAGCAGTTCGAGACGCATGGAAATTCCGCTCGCATCGACCTGTGGATGCGCTCGCACCGTGTCGATGTCCTTCAGCAGGGCACGCCGCAGATCCTGCAGATGGCCGAGTTCAGGCGCGGCAAGACGGGACTCCGCGCTCTGCAGCGCGATCAGCGCAGCTTCATAGTTGCCGGCCAGGCGCAACTGCTGCGCCGCGATGGTCACGGCCTGCTGCACCTCGGCCAGCACGCGGTCGCTGCGCGAGCGCGAGAATTCCTGATACAGGGTCTCAAGCGCGGCAGCCTTGCCTTCGCTGGTCGCGACCTTGGATTCGATGGCACCGAAACGTCCCTGCAGCGCATCGAGCGATTCCTGCGTCTGCCGCGACAGCGCGCGCAGCTCGGTCGCGCGCGAATCTGCCGCAGCCAGCCGCTGCGCCACCTCGCCGCGCAGATCGCCGGCGGAGTTGCGCAACTCATAGACCTGCCAGCCGATCACCCCGACGCCGATCAGCGCCAGCACCGACACGGCAAGGGCGAGCCTGCCACCGGATTTCCGCTCGGTCGGGGCCTGGGCAGGCGGCGGTACGCCCTTGCCTCCGGCGGGCGCCTCGGCCTGAACGGTTTCGGTCGCAGTGGATTCTTCGGCTCCGGATTCCTTGTCGGTATCCGGAAGAGGCTGCATGAGCGCGGGAGTCTGTTTGTCCATGGTCTGAAGTTTAACCGAGACACAATCAAAATGATCCGGCGCCACCGGCGCCGGCGGGATTACGGGCTGCCAGCCCACATTCGAGCCCTGACAGTATGCCGGCATCACCGGCATCGGTCTCGACGACGCGGCGGAAGCCCGCGTCGAGAGCAAACCCCGCGATGCGGGGATGCGGCACGAAAACCGTCACGTCACACAGCTCGGCGCAATCGCCCCCAAGCATGTGCACGAGATTGCGTACCCCTTCGCTGCTGGTCAGCACGATGGCGTCGAGAGCTCCGTCACGCGCCGCCTCGAGCAACGGCGTCGGGTCGGCCTGCGGACAATAGCGGCGGTAGGCGGTGACATATTCAACCGCGGCACCACGCCGGGTCAGCACCTCACCGAGCAGGTCGCGTCCGCCGTCGCCGCGAAAGACGATGACACGGAGACCGCGCACCGCCTGCGCGGAAAACTCGGGCAGCGCCAGCACGGCCTCGCTGTCGAAACCCGACAGCGGAGCGAGCACGTGGGCAAAGCCCATGCGATGCAGCGCATGCTGGCTGCCGCCGCCGACCGTCGCCACCGTCAGCGCAGACGGCCAGTCGCGCCGCGCGAGAATCGGACGCAAGGCGTACTCGACCGCGTTGGGACTGACGAAGAAGGCAAGGTCGAAGGTGTCGAGGCGATCGGCGACGGCGATCAGCGCCGTCTCGTCCTCCGGAGCGGCGATGCCCAGCACCGGAAAACGCAGCGTCCGCCCGCCGCGGGCGGCGATGCCCTCGCACAGCGCCGCGGCCTGCGCCTCGGGGCGCGTCACGACGATGGTCCTGCCGCTCAGCGTGTGCTCCACGCGCTCACTCCGTCATCAGACGCCCGCAACCGGCGGGCGGAAATCAGTCCAGCGCGGCGAGGATTTCCTCGGCACCCTGGGCACGCAGGTCCTCGGCCAAGGCCAGGCCCAGCTCATTGGCCTGCTCGGGATGGCCTTCGCGCTCGGCCGTGACCATGCGCGAACCATCCGGCATCGCAACGAAACCACGCAGCCACAGCTTGCCGTCGCGCATCAGCGCATAGGCGCCCAGCGGCACTTCGCAACTGCCGGCCAACGCACGCGACACGGCGCGCTCGGCGGTGACGCGCGCAGCGGTCTCGGCGTCATGCATCGGCGCCAGACACTTCACCAGATCCTCGCGGTCGGCCCGGCATTCGATACCGAGCGCACCCTGCCCGACCGCCGGCAAGGAAAGCTCGGCCGGCAGCACGGAACGCACGCGGGCATCCATTTCGAGGCGGCGCAGGCCAGCCTCGGCAAGGATTATGGCGTCGTATTGCCCCTCGTCGAGCTTGCGCAGACGGGTGTCGAGGTTGCCGCGCAGGCTGGACACCGACAGATACGGAAAACGCGCGCAGATCTGCGCCTGGCGGCGCAGCGACGAAGTGCCCACCACGGCGCCCGGCGGCATGTCCTCGAGGCTGTCGTAGCGGTTGGAGACGAAGGCATCCAGCGCGGCACCACGGTCGGTGATGCAGGCCAGCGCGAATTCCGGCTCGAGCTGCATCGGCACGTCCTTCATCGAATGCACCGCGATGTCGGCGCGGCCGTCCAGCAGAGCCGTTTCCAGCTCCTTGATGAACAGCCCCTTGCCACCGACCTTGGCCAGCGGCCGGTCAAGGATCTGGTCGCCGCGCGTGGTCATGCCGAGCAGCTCGACCCTGCAGGCAGGATACAATTGCTGCAGGCGCATACGCACATGTTCGGCCTGCCACAGGGCGAGACGGCTTTCTCGGGTAGCGATGACGATGCGCTCGGGCGTGCTGGAATTCATGTGCAAAAGATACTCGGCAAAGGCGGGAGCACTGACTCCCGGGGAACGGATATGAACGAATCATTCACCACCGCCGCATGGCGTATCGTGGTTTTCATGACGGTGTGCATTCTAGCATGGGCCCCTGCCGCGCCCGCAGCGGCGCAGCTGGTGCTGCCCGGCGCCACCGACCTCGCCGCCAGCGGCCGCGCCATCGCCGAAGAGGATGCCCCGCTGGTCGTGCTGTACAGCCAGGAAGGCTGCAGCTGGTGCGACCTGGCACGCACCCATCTGGTACCCATGTCACGTGACGCAGAGGTTGGTGCGCGCTTTGCCCAGATCGACATCGACCGCAATACCCCGTTGCTCGATTTCGCCGGCCGCCGGACCACCCATCGCGGTTTCGCGCGGGACGAGGGCGTCCGCTTCACGCCAATGCTGGTAATCTATGGCCCCTCCGGCGAGCGACTGACCGAACCCGTCGTCGGCATGGGCGCGGTCGATTTCTACGGCGACCAGGTCATCAAGGCGATCGATGAAGCACGCGCCAGACTGGCCGCCAACCGCATGCAGTCCGCTGCACTGCAGACCGCCCCAGCGTCCCGACGCTGAGCGGCGGACGCGCCCCCGAACCCATTCAACTAGCAGGAAACCCTCCATGACCACTCAGGACAAGGACGCGCCGCTGCGCGACGACATCCGGATGCTCGGCCGCCTGCTCGGCGACACCATCCGCGAACAGCAGGGCGAGGCCACCTTCGAACTGATCGAGCGCATCCGTCAGACCTCGGTGCGCTTCCGCCGTGACGAGGACCATTCCGCCAAGCGCGAGCTGGAAGAACTGCTCGACGCGCTGGCACGCGAACAGACCATCCAGGTCGTACGCGGCTTCAGCTATTTCTCGCATCTGGCAAACATCGCCGAGGACCAGCACCACATCCGCCGCAGCCGCTACCACCTGCGCATGCATTCCGCGCCGCGCCCCGGCACGCTGGCGCGCGCCATGGACGACGCGCTCGAACGCGGCCTGACGCCCTCCGAGCTGGCCGGCTTCTTCGACACCGCGATGATCTCGCCGGTGCTCACCGCCCACCCCACCGAGGTCCAGCGCCGCAGCATCCTCAACGCGCAGACGCGTATCGCGCGTCAGCTCGACGACCGTGACCGCGTCGAGATGACGCCCGAGGAAGTGGCACTGTCGGAAGAGGAAATGCGCCGCGCCGTGCTCACGCTGTGGCAGACGCGCATGCTGCGCCCGGTGCGCCCGTCGGTGGTCGACGAGGTGTCGATGGGCCTGTCCTACTTCGACATCACCTTCCTGCGCCAGCTGCCCAAGCTCTACGCCACCATCGAGGAACAGCTCGCCGAGCGCGACCCGGCGCTGACCAACACCGAACTGCCGGCTTTCATGAAGATCGGCAGCTGGATCGGCGGCGATCGCGACGGCAACCCCTTCGTCACCGCCGACGTGCTCACGCGCACCCTGTCGCTGCAGGCCGAGACCGCGCTTGACTACTACCTCGACGAAATCCAGACGCTGGGCAGCCGCCTGTCGCTGGCCGAAGGGCTGGTGAATGTGTCGGACGCCGTGCGAGAACTCGCCGCCAAGTCGCGCGATGCCTCGCGTCAGCGCACCGACGAGCCTTACCGCCGGGCCCTGATCGGCATCTACGAACGTCTGGCCGGCACCTACCAGGCCCTGCTCGGCAAGCCGACGCCGCGCAAGGTGCTGATGCAAGGCGAAGCCTATGCCACGCCGGCCGAGTTCCTCGAGGATCTCGACACCATCCACCGTTCGCTGGTCGCCAACGGCTCGGCCACGCTGGCGCGCGGCAAGCTGCGCCTGCTGCGCCGCGCGGTGAAGATCTTCGGTTTCCATCTCGCGCCGATCGACCTGCGCCAGAACTCCGACGTGCATGAGCGCGTGGTGGCCGAGCTGCTGGCCACCTCCGGCGTCGAGGCCGACTACCTCGCGCTCGACGAGGAGGCCCGCATCGCGCTGCTGCTCGAGGAGATCGAGACGCCGCGCCCGCTGGTGTCGCCGCATGTGAAGTATTCCGAGCAGACCGAATCCGAGCTGGCCATCTTCCGCACCGCGCGCGCGGCGCACCTGCGCTTCGGCACGGCGGCCATCACCAACTTCATCATCTCCAAGACCGACAGCGTCTCGGATCTGCTGGAACTGGCGCTGCTGCTCAAGGAAGCCGGCATCCTGCGTCCGCACGAAGATGCGCTCGACGGCAACATCATCCCGCTGTTCGAGACCATCGAGGATCTGGCCAACGCGCCGGGCATCATGGACGCGGTGTTCTCGCTGCCGCAGTACATGAAGCTGCTGGCCGGTTCGCGCAACCGCACGCAGGAAGTCATGCTGGGCTATTCCGACAGCAACAAGGACGGCGGCTTCCTGACCTCCGGCTGGTCACTCTACAAGGGCGAGATCGGCCTGGTCGAAGTATTCGCCAGACACGACGTGCGCCTGCGCCTGTTCCACGGCCGCGGCGGCTCGGTCGGCCGCGGCGGCGGCCCGAGCTATCAGGCCATCCTGGCCCAGCCGGGCGGCGCGGTGCAGGGGCAGATCCGCCTGACCGAGCAGGGCGAGGTCATCGCCGCCAAATACGACAACCCGGAAGTCGGCTTCCGCAACCTCGAAGTCATCGTTGCCGCCACCATGGAGGCCACGATGCTGTCGGGCGACGCGCCCGCGCCGCGCGCCGAGTTCCTCGACACCATGCAGACGCTCTCCGACGAGGCCTTCGCGGCCTATCGCGGGCTGGTGTATGAAACCGAGGGCTTCGAGAAGTACTTCTGGGAATCGACGGTGATCTCGGAAATCTCCGAGCTCAACATCGGCTCGCGCCCGGCCTCGCGCAAGAAGGGGCAGCGCATCGAAGACCTGCGCGCCATTCCGTGGGTGTTCAGCTGGTCGCAGTGCCGCCTGATGCTGCCCGGCTGGTACGGCTTCGGCACGGCCGCGCGCAAGTTCATCGAGGCCCACCCCGAGGACGGTCTGGAGCGCCTGCGCCAGATGAACCGCGAATGGTCGTTCTTCGCCTCGCTGCTGTCGAACATGGACATGGTGCTGGCCAAGACCGACCTGGCCATCGCCTCACGCTACGCCGGCCTGGTCAAGGACGCACAGCTGCGCGACACCATCTTCGGCCGCATCCAGGCCGAATGGCACGAGACCGTCAACATGCTGCTGGCGATCACCGAGCAGGACGAACTGCTCGACGGCAACCCGTTGCTCAAGCGCTCCATCCGCAACCGCTTCCCGTATCTCGACCCGCTCAACCACGTGCAGATCGAGATGCTGCGGCGTTATCGCGAGAATCCGGAAGACGAACGCATCCGGCTGGGCATCCACCTGTCGATCAACGGCGTCGCGGCCGGTCTGCGCAACAGCGGCTGACGGGCGCAGAGCGGTAGGAGCGCAGCTTCGCTGTGCGATACGGCAGTCGGGGACCGGCCCCCCGAATCGCCCGGCACAGCCGGGCTCCTACAGCCGCAGCGCCTGCTTCACCGCCGGCCATTGCCGGCGGCTGACCGGCAGGCGTTCGTCGATGCCGCGCACGACGATGTCCCAGTGCGTCTCGCCAGCCTCCTCGCCGGCACGCTCCACGCCGGCGACGGCGTCGCGGGCGACCAGGCAATTGCGGTGCACGCGCAGGAAGCGCTGCGGGAACTCCTGCTCGATGTGCACCAGCGACTCGTCCAGCACGTATTCGCGCGTGGCGGTGATGGCTGTGACGTACTTCAGTTCGGCCCGCAGCACCAGCACATCGGCCACCGGCAGCAGCATGATGCGTCCGCGCTCATTCACCCCGAAATGCTGGCGCGGTGACGCGTCGCCGTTGCCGACCTGACCGCGCACCCGCGCCAGCGATGCGGCCAGGCGTTCGGCGCGGACGGGCTTGACCAGGTAATCCGTCGCCGCCAGTTCGAAAGCCTCGACGGCATAGTCGTCGTAGGCGGTGGTGAAGATCACCTGCGGCGGGTGTGCAAGCCGCGCAGCACGCCGCGCGAACTCCATGCCGTCCATGGCCGGCATGCGCACATCGGCCAGCACCACGTCGGCGTTCTGCACCTCCAGCAGCCTCAGCGCCTCGACACCGTTGGCCGCCACGCCGACGATCTCGTTGGGCTGCTCGGCGGCAATGTCACCGAGCAGGTCGCGCAAGCGGCTGCGCGCCGGCGCCTCATCATCCGCGATCAGGACCCGCAGCGCTCTGTTGTGCTGCATCGACATTCCTCCGCAAAGGCAAACGTATGGTCACACGATGGCGCCCGCCCTCGCGCGTGCTGTCCAGCCGGGCCTCCAGATCGAAGAACAGCCGCAGGCGCTCGCGGATGTTGTCGAGCGCGATACGGTTGCCGCCCTGACGCTGCGACGCAGCCGCCACAGGGTTGTCGACCTCGATGACCAGTTCCTTGCCGCTGCGCGCCACCCGCAACCGCACCTCGCCGGGCTCGGCCAGCGGCTCGATACCGTGATGCACGGCATTCTCCAGCAACGGCTGGATGATCAGCGGCGGCACGCGCGCCTGTTCCAGACCCGGCTCGATGTCCCAGCGCAGCTGCAGGCGCTCGCCCAGCCGCAGGCTCTCGATGCCGACATAGCGCCGGCACAGCTCGAGCTCATCGCCCAGCGACACCAGTTCGGCGTTGTCACGCATCAATGCACGAAACAGTTCGGCCAGCTCCTCCAGCGCACGTTCGGCGCGGCGCGGATCGGAGCGGATCACGCCAAGCACGCCGTTGAGGCTGTTGAACAGGAAATGCGGCCGGATGCGCGCCGTCAGCGCCATCAGCCGCGCCTCGATCAGGGACGGCGTGAGACGGCGCTCCAGATGGTCGAAATAGGCCAGCGCCGCCAGCGCTGCACCAAAGCCCCAGGCCAGCCAGCGCCACAGTTCGCCTTCGGCCCCCGCCAACAACGGGAAGAAGAGCAGCGCGGCACACACCGCCGCCAGCGGCACCGCCGCCGCGGCCCGCCAATAGGGCTGACGTGCCAGCAGCGGCGAGACCGCGAACAGCAGCAGCACGACGACGAACAGTGGCAGCTGAACCCACCCCAGCATCAGCAGGAAGGCCTCGCCCAGCCGGGCCGCGTCGGATTCGGCAACCAGCGCCGTGAGCAGCGCCAGCGCATTCACCAGCAGCAACACCCGCAGCAACACGCCCAGATTGCGGAAGTCCGGCAGGTGGCGGCGCGGCGCAGGGGAGCCCTGCTTTTGCTTTATACTCTGCACGCTTATTTCGTCCCCCGCCGTCCGGCACCGATTCGGTCGGCGCCCCAACCCGCAAGCCTCGCCCATTATGACAGACACTTCCGCACAAGCCCCCAAGGCCTGGTCCGGCCGTTTTTCCGAGCCCGTCTCCGATCTGGTCAAGCGATACACCGCCTCGGTGTTCTTCGACCAGCGCATGGCCGCGCAGGACATCCGCGGCTCGCTCGCGCACGCGAAGATGCTGGCGCGGCAGGACATCATCGGCGCACAGGATCTGGCCGACATCGAACGCGGGCTGGCGCAGATCGCGGGCGAGATCGAACGCGGCGAATTCGCCTGGAGCCTCGACGACGAGGACGTGCACCTCAACATCGAGAAGCGCCTCACCGCGCTGGTCGGCGACGCCGGCAAGCGCCTGCACACCGGGCGCAGCCGCAACGACCAGGTCGCCACCGACATCCGCCTGTGGCTGCGTGATGCCATCGACAACATCCTCGGCCTGATCAGCGAATTCCAGACCAACCTGCTCGACGTCGCCGAAGCCCACGCCGATACCGCCCTGCCCGGCTTCACCCACCTGCAGGTCGCGCAACCCGTGACCTTCGGCCACCACCTGATGGCCTACCACGAGATGCTGCGCCGCGACGCCGAACGCTTTGCCGACTGCCGCCGCCGCACTAACCGCCTGCCGCTGGGCAGCGCCGCGCTGGCCGGCACCAGCTACCCCATCGATCGCGAATTCGTCGCGCGCGAGCTGGGCTTCGACGAGGTCTGCTACAACAGCCTGGACGCGGTCAGCGACCGCGACTTCGCGATCGAATTCTGCGCCGCTTCCGCGCTGCTGATGACGCATCTGTCGCGCCTGTCCGAAGAGATCATCGTGTGGATAAGTCCGCGCGTGGGCTTCATCGACCTGGCCGACCGCTTCTGCACCGGCAGCTCCATCATGCCGCAGAAGAAGAACCCCGACGTACCCGAACTCGTGCGCGGCAAGACCGGCCGCACCAACGGCAACCTGATCGCGCTGCTGACCCTGATGAAAGGCCAGCCGCTGGCCTACAACAAGGACAATCAGGAAGACAAGGAACCGCTGTTCGACACCGCCGACACCGTGATCGACACGCTGCGCATCTATGCCGACATGGTCACCGGCATCCGCGTCAAGCCCGAAGCCATGAAGAGTGCGCTGACCCAGGGCTTCG
>JBFHJY010000066.1:0-9531 GCA_041595655.1 Azoarcus sp. | reverse complement strand
GCATGCCGTAGTCGCCCAGTGCGCGCTCGGTGGCTTCGTCGGCGCCGCCGAGGATGGCGCCGAGACGCGCCGCGGCCTCGAACAGCTTGGCGGTCTTGTAGCGGATGACCTTGAGATAGGCGGCGACATCGACGTCGGCATTGCCGCAGTTCATCAGCTGCAGCACCTCGCCCTCGGCGATGATGTTGGTTGCTTCGGACAGCACTTCCATCACGCGCATGTTGCCGACGCCGACCATCATCTGGAAGGCGCGCGAATAGAGGAAGTCGCCCACCAGCACCGAGGCGGCGTTGCCGAACACGGCGTTGGCGGTGTCGCGTCCGCGCCGCAGGTCGGATTCGTCGACGACATCGTCGTGCAGCAGGGTGGCCGTGTGGATGAACTCGACGACCGTGGCCAGTTCGTGATGCGCCGTGCCGCGGTAGCCGAAGGCGCCGGCCACCATCAGCACCAGTGCGGGGCGCAGACGCTTGCCGCCGCTGCCGATGATGTATTCGGCGACCTGTCGCACGAGCACGACGTCCGAATGCAGGCGCTGGCGGATGACCTCGTCCACGGCCCGCATGTCGGCGGAGATCGGGGCGAGTAGTTGCTGGATGCTCAAGGTGTCGGCCTGCGCGAAGAAAGTCTGGGATGGTATTGGCGGCGCTCGCGCGGCGTCAAGGACGTGCGCACGGCCCGCCTCGTTCGACCGCGCGGGAACTCATGGCGCAGGGTTCGGGTGTCGGCAATGGATGGCGTCGATTGCAGCCAGCAGATCGGCGTCCGGCCGGAATTCCCATGCCGCCAGATTCTCCTCGAGCTGGGTGAGTGAGGTCGCCCCGATGATCGTGCTGGTGACGCACCAGCGGTGATACACGAACGACAGCGCCAGCGTCGCCGGCGAGATGCCGTGGCGGCGCGCCAGCTCGGAGCAGGCCTCGACGGCAGGGCGTACATGTTCGCCGGCATAGCGTCTGCCGAAGGCCGGGAAGCGCGCCAGGCGTGAGCCGGCCGGGGGCGTGCCGAGATACTTGCCCGAAAGATGGCCGAAGCCGAGTGGGGAATAAGCCAGCAGGCTGACCTGCTCGCGGTGGCACAGCTCGGCCAGGCCGTAATCGTAGACACGGTTGACCAGGCTGTAGGCGTTCTGCGTCGAGACGATGCGCGGCAGGCCATGCAATTCGGCCAGGCGCAGGAACTGCAGGATCCCCCACGGGTGTTCGTTGGACACGCCGATGTGGCGGATGCGTCCTTCCTCGACCAGCGCTGCGAGCGCGTCGAGCTGTTCGCGGATGGGCGTGGCGTCGTGTTCGGCTGTCGGGTCGTACTGCCAGCCGCCGAACATCGGCTGGTTCCGCGCCGGCCAGTGGATCTGGTAGAGATCGATGTAGTCCGTGCCCAGCCGCTCCAGGCTGCCTTCGACGGCGCTGCGGATGTTCGCGGCGTCGAGCGACAGCGGCCCGCCGCGAATCCAGTCCATGCCCCGGTTCGGTCCGGCGACCTTGGTGGCGATCACCAGTCGATCGCGTCTCTGGCGTGCCAGCCACTGGCCCAGGATGCATTCCGATGCGCCGCTGGTTTCGCGGCGCGACGGCACGGGATACATCTCGGCGCAATCGAAGAAATTGATGCCCGCGGCGAGCGCGCGGTCGAGCTGGTCGTGGGCTTCCGTGGCGCTGTTCTGCTCGCCGAAGGTCATCGTGCCGAGACACAGGGCGGACACTTCCAGCGGGCTGTTGCCGAGGCGGCGATATTCCATGCGGGACTCCTTTGAGACGGTGCGGGAGACGCCGATTTGGCCGGGCTCCGGCCGGGGCGTATCATCCGCCAACCCTTGATGATACACAGCGAGCCGAGCCTTCCCCATGAGCCGAGACGATGAACCCGAAAGCCCGCGCGAAGCCCTTGCCTGGGGCCTGATTGCGCTGTGCCGTGCCGGCTTCGAGAAGGAGCTGGCTGCCGAACTCGACGGCTTTGCGCGCGAACTGGGCATGGAGGGGTTCGTGCGGGCGAAGGAAGGCACGGCCTATGCCGTGTTCGAAAGTCATGAAGGCGTGTCGCTCGACGAGGTGCTGGAGCACTGCGAATGGCAGTCGCTGGTCTTCGCGCGCAGCCTGATGCCGTGGATTGCCCGCGTCGACGGCCTGCCCGAAGCGGATCGCGCGACGCCGATCGTGGATGCCGTCAAGCAGGCCGGGCAGCGCTTCTCGACCGTGGCGCTGGAACATCCCGACAGTGACACGGCGCGTCCCCTGTCCGGTTTCTGTCGCCGCTTTGCCGAGCCGTTGCTCAAGCGCTTGTCGGCCAAGGGCGCGATCCGCAGCAGCCGCAAGCATCTGCCCGAGCTGCACGTGCTGTTCACCGACGCCACCACGGCCTGGATTGGTGCCTCCGCGCCGGGCAAGGCCGCGCCGTGGCCGATGGGCATCGCCCGCCTGCGCATGCCGCACGAGGCGGGCAGCCGTTCGACGTTGAAGCTGGCCGAGGCCATTCTCGGCATGCTGACCGAGCAGGAGCGCACGGTCGCCATGCGCGCCGGCATGCGCGCCGTCGACCTCGGCGCAGCGCCGGGCGGCTGGACCTGGCAGCTGGCGTATCGCGGCCTGCGCGTGACGGCTATCGACAACGGCGCGATGGCGCCGTCGGTGATGGCTACCGAGATGGTCGAGCACCTGCGCGCCGACGGTTTTACCTGGCGCCCGCAGCGCCCCGTGGACTGGCTGGTGTGCGACATGGTCGAGCAGCCCTCGCGCATCGCGTCGCTGATTGCCGACTGGATCGGCTCCGGTCGCGCGCGTCACGCCATCTTCAATCTCAAGCTGCCGATGAAGCGTCGCCTCGATGCGGTCGAGCAATGCCGCAACCTCATCCACAAGCGGCTCGCCGGCGTCGGCTCCTACGATCTGCGCATCAAGCACCTCTATCACGACCGCGAGGAAGTCACCGCTTATCTTTCCCTGGTGCGCTGACAGCGCACCGCGGCGCACGGAAGGGCTTGAGGCGAAAAGGAAAGCGCGCATCGGCGCGTGTATAATCGCGCTTTTGTTGCGCACTCGCGCCCACGCGGCACTCGCCGACAGGACAACCAACGACCATGAGCTTCGCCGATCTCGGGCTTGCGCCCGAGCTGCAACGTGCCGTCACCGAAACCGGCTACACCGAACCCACACCGATCCAGCAGCAGGCCATCCCGGTCGTCCTGCAGGGACTCGATGTCATGGGTGCCGCCCAGACCGGCACCGGCAAGACCGCCGGCTTCACGCTGCCGCTGATCCAGCGTCTGTTGCGTCATGCCAGCACTTCGACCAGTCCGGCGCGACATCCGGTGCGCGCGCTGGTGCTCGCACCGACGCGCGAACTCGCGGTTCAGGTGCACGAGTCGGTGAAGACCTACGGCAAATACGTTCCGCTGCGTTCGATCTGCATCTACGGCGGCGTCGACATGCGGGGCCAGATCGAGGAGTTGCGCAAGGGCGTCGAGATCGTCGTCGCCACGCCGGGCCGCCTGCTCGACCACGTGCAGCAGAAAACCATCCAGCTCGGCCAGGTGGAGATGCTGGTGCTCGACGAAGCCGATCGCATGCTCGACATGGGCTTCATCCCCGACATCCGCCGCATTCTCGACCTGCTGCCGGAGGCCCGCCAGAGCCTGCTGTTCTCGGCGACCTTCTCCGACGAGATCAAGAAGCTTGCCGACCGCATGCTGAAGAACCCGCAACTGGTCGAGGTGGCGCGTCGCAACATGGTCTCCGAGACCATCACCCATCGCGTGCATCCGGTGTCTTCAGGTCTCAAGCGCAATCTGCTGGCGCATCTGCTGCGGCATGCGCCGGAAGAGCAGGCGCTGGTGTTCGTCGACACCAAGATGCTGTGCGGCCGGCTGGCCCACTATCTGGCGCGGCAAGGCATTTCGGCCGACGCCATTCACGGCGACAAGAGTCAGGGGCAGCGCACCGAGACGCTGGAGGCCTTCAAGGCCGGCACGCTGCGCGTGCTGGTGGCTACCGACGTTGCCGCGCGCGGTCTGGACGTCGATGACCTGCCGCTGGTCATCAACTTCGAACTGCCGCACACCGCCGAGGACTACGTGCACCGTATCGGTCGCACCGGTCGCGCCGGTCGTCAGGGCAACGCCATCTCGCTGGTGTGCGCCGAGGAAAAGGGCCGGCTCGCCGAGATCCAGAAGCTGATCAAGCTCGACATCCCGCAGGAAGTCGTGCCGGGCTTCGACCCCGAACCGGATTACGATGAAGCTGGCACCCACCGCCGCAAGCATCGTGAAGCCACGGCCGACAAGCGCCCGTCCCCGGCGGCACCCGCCGCGCCGGCGCCGCGACGCGAGAGCGGCGACCGGCGTCCGTCCGGAGGCAGCCGTCGTGGTGGCAGCAAGGTGGCCGCGGATGGTTTCGATTTCAACAAGCCTTACGCCCCCGTTGTGGCGGCGGATGGCAGCGCGCCCGCCAAGCCGCTGGAGCCGCCGCGCCGTGACAAGCGCCCGGTGGCCGTGCTGCTGGGTGGTCTGGGCCGCAAGTAAGCCTCTCTCCCGTGTGACAGCAGCGGATCCTGCCCCTGACGGGCTTCGCTGCACCAGCCTGCGGATCTCTGCAGGCCGGGCATGAAACAAAAAAAGCGCACCCGAAGGTGCGCTTTTTGCATTCCAGGCGGGGAAGGGCTCAGCCTTCCATGGCCTTGATCTGGGTCGTGATGTCGGCGATGGCTTCCTGCGCGCTGCCGTACAGCATGCTGCAGTTTTCCTTGAAGAACAGTGCGTTCTCGATGCCGGAGTAGCCCGCGCCGCGACCACGCTTGATGACGATGACGTCGCGTGCCATGTCGGCGTTGAGGATCGGCATGCCGTAGATCGGGCTGGTCTTGTCGGTACGTGCCACCGGGTTGACCACGTCGTTGGCACCGATCACCAGGGCCACGTCGGCCTGCGCGAACTCGTCGTTGATCTCGTCCAGGTCGAAGATGTTGTCGTACGGCACGCCGGCTTCGGCCAGCAACACGTTCATGTGGCCCGGCATGCGGCCGGCCACCGGGTGGATGGCGAACTTCACCTCGACACCGGCTTCTTCCAGCAGCTTGGACATCTCCCACACCTTGTGCTGGGCGCCGGCCACCGCCATGCCGTAGCCCGGCACGATGATGACCTTGCCGCCGAAGCGCATCAGCGAGGCGGCGTCCATGGCCGAGACTTCGCGCATCGTGCCCTGCGGGCCTTCCGCGCCCTCGGCGGCCGCGCCGGTCAGCGGGGTGAAGATGATGTTGCGGATCGGGCGGTTCATGGCCTTGGCCATCAGCTGCGTCAGCAGCATGCCCGAGGCGCCGACCACGATACCGGCCACGATCAGCGCCGGGATGCCCAGCACGAAGCCCTTGAAGCCCACCGCCAGGCCGGTGAAGGCGTTCAGCAGCGAGATCACCACCGGCATGTCGGCGCCGCCGATCGGCAGCACCAGCACCACGCCCAGTGCCAGCGCGAGCAGGAAGAACAGCGCGATGCCGAACAGCGACGGGTCATCCGAGTAGCCGATGGTCAGGCCAAGGCCGAACGTCAGCAGCGTCAGGAAGAAGTTGATGGTGTTCTGTTGCGGCAGGCGGATGGCCTTGTTCATCAGGCCCTGCAGCTTGGCAAAGGCCACGCACGAGCCGGAGAACGCCACCGAACCGATGATGGCGCCGAGCACCATCAGCGTCGACACCATGGCCGAATGTTCGACACCGCGGATCAGCTCGATGGCCGCGATGCCGGCAGCAGCGCCGCCACCCATGCCGTTGTAGACGGCGACCATCTGCGGCATGTCGGTCATCTTGACGACCTTGCCCGACCACCAGGCAGCGCCGCCGCCGATGACGATGGCCAGTACCATCAGGCCGACGTTCTCGAGATCCGGGATGAAGAAGGTGACGACGGTTGCCGCCACCATCGCGAAGCCGGCCCAGACGATGCCGCGGCGCGCCGTGACCGGCGAACTCATGGCTTTCAGGCCGATGATGAAGACCACGGCGACAACGAAGTACGCCATGCTGACAAGCCAGTTGGAAGTCATTTGGCGCCCCCTTCCTTCTTCTTGTCACCGATCTTGAACATGCCCAGCATGCGCTCGGTCACGATGTAGCCGCCGGCCGCGTTGGCTGCGCCCAGCAGCACGGCGAAGAAGCCGATGGTCAGCTGCAGCGGGTCATTGGGATCGGCGTGGCCGAGCGCGATCATTGCGCCGACCAGCACCACGCCGTGCACGAAGTTCGAGCCCGACATCAGGGGGGTGTGCAGGATCACCGGCACACGCGAAATCACCTCGTAGCCGGTGAAGGCTGCGAGCATGAAGACATACAGAGCGGTAAAGCCGTCCATTCCGTCGCTTCCTTTATTCGTCGTTCTTGATGCCGAGCGCATCGCGCACGCCGGCATGGCGGACCGCGCCCTCATGGCACAGGCAGGCGCCGCTCATGACCTCGTCTTCCCAGTCGAGCGACAGCGTGCCGTCCTTGATGAACGGGCTGATGAAATTGAAGAGGTTCTTGGCGAACATCTCCGAGGCGTGCACCGGCATGCGGCTGGCGATGTGTGTCGGGCCGATGATGAGAACGCCGCCGACGCGCACTTCCTTGCCGGCTTCGGTGCCCTCGACGTTGCCGCCACCCTCGGCCGCAAGGTCGACGACCACTGCGCCATCCTTCATCGCCTCGACCATCTTCTTCGTCACGATGACCGGAGCCTTGCGGCCGGGCACGGAGGCAGTGGTGATCAGCACATCGCACTGCGCGATGGCACGGCCGAGCTTCTCGGCCTGCTGAGTCTTTTCCTCGTCGGTCAGTTCGCGCGCATAGCCGCCTTCACCGACGGCATTGACGCCGGTGTCGACGAACTTGGCGCCGAGCGATTCGATCTGCTCGCGCGTCTCCGGACGTACGTCGTAGCCCTCGACCATGGCGCCCAGACGGCGCGCCGTGGCGATGGCCTGCAGGCCGGCCACGCCGGCACCGATGACCAGCACGCGGGACGGGCGGATCGAGCCGGCCGCGTAGGTCAGCATCGGGAAGAACTTGGGGCTGTGGTTGGCCGCGATCAGTGCGCATTCGTAGCCGGCCACCGAAGCCTGCGACGACAGCACGTCCATGCTCTGCGCACGCGAGATGCGCGGCAGCAGCTCCAGCGCAAAGGCCGTCACGCCCTGCTTGGCGTAAGCCTGCACATGCTTGGCGTCGCTCCACGGCGAGAGCATGCCGAGCAGCACTGCGCCGGCCTTCATCTTGCCGACCAGCTTGCCCGCAGGCGGTTGCACGCACAGCACCACGTCGGCCTGGGCATAGACATCCTCGGCGTTGTCGACGAAGTCGACGTCGCCCAGGGCTTCATCCGGGTAGTGTGCCTGCACCCCTGCGCCACGCTGGACGAGGATGCGTGCGCCAAGGCCCGCGTATTTCTTCACCACATCAGGCACTACCGGGAGACGTCGCTCTCCGGAAAGTGCCTCAGCGGCCACGCCGATTACCAGTGGCATCCGAGATTCTCCATCAGGTCATTCGTTCGAATTGTTGATTCCGTCGCCGCGACGGTTTCGCGCGGCGGGCTGCCGAACCGCATTCACAGGGACTTTTGACCGCATGTGGGCGGAATCCGGGCAAGACAGGACCCGGCATGATACCGATTCCACCCCCTTCGTCACAAGTCAGGGGGTGTTCCGGCCTGCGATGCAGGTCGCGATGAGCGCAGCGAATTGCGACGCCGTGCCGTTGCAAGCGCGACTGTCGCATTTCGCCTTGCGGCTCAACGCGA
This sequence comes from Azoarcus sp., assembly GCA_041595655.1. GTDB lineage: Bacteria > Pseudomonadota > Gammaproteobacteria > Burkholderiales > Rhodocyclaceae > Pseudazoarcus. Next base: position 1,766 of record JBFHJY010000066.1, on the reverse strand, counting down.
CCTACCGCAGACGTTCATCCACGTACTCGATCCAGTGGCGCACCGGTACGCTGCTGGCCGGCTCCAGATGCGTCAGGCAACCGATGTTGGCCGAGGCGATGGCGGGGGCGCCGTGCTCGGTCAGCGCCGCGAGCTTGTTGTCCCGCAGCTTGTGCGACAGCTCCGGCTGCAACAGCGAATAGGTGCCGGCCGAGCCGCAGCACAGGTGCCCGTCGCGCACCGGCACCAGTTCGAAGCCGGCGGCGGTCAGGATGGACTCGATCACGCCGCGGATCTGTTGGCCGTGCTGCAGCGTGCACGGCGCATGGAAGGCCAGCCTGCCGGCGCTGCCGCGCTTGGCCAGAACCTGCACCAGTACGTCCCGTTCGGCGGCCACGATCTCGCCGATGTCGCGCGTCAGTCCGGAGATGCGCTCCGCCTTCTTGGCGTAGGCCGCATCGTCGGCCAACAGGTGGCCGTAATCGCGCACCTGCACGCCGCAGCCCGAGGCGGTCATGACGATGGCTTCGATCTCGCCGCGGGCCACCGCCGGCCACCAGGCGTCGATGTTGCGGCGCGCGTCGTTGCGGGCGCCGTCATGGTCGTCCAGATGCTGGCGCAGCGCACCGCAGCAGCCGGCGCCGGCCTGTTCGACCATCGAGATGCCGACTGCGTCGAGCACGCGTGCGGCGGCTGCGTTGATCGACGGCGCCATCGCCGGCTGCACGCAACCGGCCAGCGCGATCACCCGGCGGCTGTGGCGCGGCGCGGGCCACTGCCCGGCCGGACGCACTTCCGGCACCTTCTCCTTGAGCGCCGCCGGCAACGCGCCACGCACCAGCCGGCCGGCCTTCATCGCTGCGCCGAACAGCGCCGTGCGTGGCACGAACTCCTTCAGCGCCCAGCGCAGCAGGCGGTCGCGGCCCTTGCGCGGCACGCGCTGCGAGACCACGTGACGACCGATGTCGACCAGCCGGCCGTATTCGACGCCGGACGGGCAGGTCGTCTCGCAGGCGCGGCAGGTCAGGCAGCGGTCCAGATGCAGCTGGGTGCGCTCTGTCGGTTCGGCGCCTTCGAGCACCTGCTTGATCAGGTAGATGCGCCCGCGTGGCCCGTCCAGCTCGTCGCCGAGCAGCTGGTAGGTCGGGCAGGTGGCGGTGCAGAAGCCGCAGTGCACGCACTTGCGCAGGATGCTGTCGGCTTCCTGGCCCTCGCGCGTGTCGCGGATGAAATCGGCAAGCTGGGTCTGCATGGTCAGAGCTCTTGGTAAAGACGGCCGGGGTTGAAGATGCCGGCCGGGTCGAAACCGGCCTTCAGGCGACGGTGGATGTCCATCAGGGCGGCCGCGGGCGGCTGGAACACCTCACCCGTGCGGTCGCCGCCGCGGAACAGCGTGGCGTGACCGCCCCGCCCGGTGGCCACGGCGCGAAGCGTGGCGGGCTGGGCATTTGAACGCAACCAGCGCTGGCCGCCGCCCCATTCGATGAGCTGCGCGCCATCGAGTGTCAGCGGAGGCGTGGTGGTCGGCAGCGCGAAGCGCCACAACGGCACATCGCCTTCGGTGAAGAAGGTGTGGCGCTGCTCGCGCAAGTCTTCCCAGAATTGCGTCGCCGTGTCATCGGCCACTCGCGTGCCGCCCAAGCGCTTGAGCGCTGCTTCCACTGCGGCATGCGCGCCGGACAGGCCGACCACATCTATGTGCATCACGACCATCGCGGCAAGGGCATCGCCAAGGCGCTGGTCGATGTGCTCGCCGACCAGGCTGGCGCGCGCGGCTGGACGAAACT
>JBFHJY010000065.1:0-9734 GCA_041595655.1 Azoarcus sp. | reverse complement strand
TGATGGGGATGCCGCCGGCCACGGCCGCCTCGAAGGCAATCATCACACCCTTGCGCTGCGCCGCCTCGAAGATCTCGTTGCCATGCATGGCCAGCAGCGCCTTGTTGGCGGTGACCACGTGCTTGCCGTTGGCAATGGCGTTCATGACCAGTTCGCGCGCGATGCCGTAGCCGCCGATCAGCTCGACGACGATATCCACTTCGGGGTCGGCGACCACCGAGAAGGCGTCATCAGTGATGCGCACGCCCTCACCGGTAACGCGGCGGGCATGTTCGACGTTCTTGTCGGCGACGACGCTGATGCGGATGGGGCGGCCGGCGCGACGGGAGATTTCCTCCTCGTTGCGCTTGAGCACGTTGAAGGTGCCACCGCCGACGGTGCCGATGCCGAGAAGGCCTACATTGATTGGTTTCATGTTCTGCCGGAAAGATTTGGGAAAGACTGCGTCACGCAGGAGCGCTCAGGTGGCGTGACGGCTGCGGTACTGATCGAGGAAGCGCGCGATGCGACCGATGGCGTCCTCCAGGTCGTCCTCGTGCGGCAGGAAGACCAGCCGGAAGTGGTCGGGATCGCGCCAGTTGAAGCCCGTACCCTGCACCAGCAGCACGCGCTCCTCCTCGAGCAGTTCGAGAATGAAGTGCTGGTCGTTCTCGATCGGGTAGAGCTTGGGGTCAAGCCGCGGGAACAGGTACAGGGCCGCACGGGGCTTGACGCAGGTGACGCCGGGAATGGCCGTGAGCAGGTCGTAGGCGAGGTTGCGCTGGCGCGTCAGGCGGCCGTCGGGCGCGATCAGCTCCTCGATGCTCTGGTAGCCGCCGAGTGCGGTCTGGATCGCCCACTGACCGGGGACATTCGAGCACAGGCGCATCGACGCGAGCATGGTCAGCCCCTCGATGTAATCCTGGGCATGACGCTTCTCGCCCGAGACCACCATCCAGCCAGCACGATAGCCGCAGGCCCGGTAATTCTTCGACAGGCCGTTGAAGGTCACGAACAGCACGTCGTCGGCAAGCGAGGCGATCGAGGTGTGCGTGGCGCCGTCGTATAGCGTCTTGTCGTAGATCTCGTCAGCAAAGATGATCAGCTGATGCTCGCGCGCGATCTGCACCAGCCCCTGCAGCACCTCTTCCGGGTACAGCGCGCCGGTCGGGTTGTTCGGATTGATGATGACGATGGCGCGCGTGTTCGGCGTGATCTTGCTGCGGATGTCGTCCAGGTCGGGATACCAGTCGGCCTGTTCGTCGCAGATGTAATGACGCGGCTTGCCGCCGGCGAGACTGACCGCCGCGGTCCACAAGGGATAGTCCGGCGCCGGCACCAGAACCTCGTCGCCGTTGTTGAGCAACGCCTGCATGGACATCACGATCAGCTCGGAAGCACCGTTGCCGATGTAGATGTCTTCGATTCCGACACCGGCGATCTTCTTCTGCTGCGTGTAATGCATGATCGCCTTGCGCGCCGAGAACAAGCCCTTCGAGTCGGAGTATCCGGAGGCCTCACGCAGGTTCTTGATGACGTCGACGACGATTTCCTCGGGCGCTTCGAAGCCGAAGGGCGCGAGGTTGCCGATGTTGAGCTTGATGATGCGGTGCCCCTCGTCCTCCATCTGGCGGGCACGCGCGAGCACCGGTCCGCGGATGTCGTAGCAGACATCGGCGAGCTTGGTCGACTTGCGGATCTGCCGCAGCGGCGGCACGCCGTCGTCCGGCTCCGCCACACCGTGCTCGACCGGCGCAAGCGTGAGTTTGCTGGTCACAGTCATCTTGCCCGTCCCATCGGAGAGAGGGCGCCGGGGAAGTCTCGTGGACCGCCTCGACGCAAAGGCCGCAGCCATCGTGCGGCAAAGGGTTCAATGGTACCGAAGCCGCGGGTTTCCGGCAATTTCAAGGCATCGCCGGAAGGGCTGCGTGCCCTCGGCTGAGCCCGCGACGACCTACATGAAGAGCACCAGCAGGACCACCCCGAGCACGACGCGATAGATCACGTAGGGCAACATGCCGGTGCGGGAGAGCAGCCGGATGAAGAGGCCGATGCAGGCATATGCCGACACCCCCGCGACGACCGTACCGAGCAGCAGCGTGCCCCACTCGACCGGAGCCTCCGAGGCCAGCAGATCGCGCCCGACGAGCACGTTCGAGGCCAGCAGCGTGGGAATCGACAGCAGAAAGGAAAAGCGTGCGGCCGCCTCGCGGGTGAGTCCCAGCATCAGCCCGGCGGTGATCGTGATGCCGGAGCGGGAAGTCCCCGGAATCAGCGCCAGCGCCTGCGCCAGACCGATGAACGCCGCCTCACGCCAGCCGATGCGATATTCGTCGTGCTGCTGCGAGCCGCGTGCATCGGCCCACCACAGCACCAGACCGAACAGCACCGCGGTGACGCCGATGATGACCGGGCCACGCAATGCAGTCTCGATGTAGGACTTGCCGAGCAGCCCGAAGAACACCACCGGTAGCGTACCCAGCACCACCGCCCAGGCAAGCTTCGCATCCGGCGTCCAGCGCCCCGCGAGGGAGCCCAACCCCTCGATACTCATGCGCACCAGCTCATGGCGGAAGTACACCACCACCGCCGCAAGCGTGCCGAGGTGCACGGCGACGTCGAACGCCAGCCCCTGATCGGGCCAGCCGGTCAACACCGGCACGAGGATGAGGTGGGCCGAGCTGGAGATCGGCAGGAATTCGGTGATGCCCTGGATCAGCGCCAGGAGGAGGGTCTGCAAGATGTCCACGACAGGTCCGAACGACGGAATCAGCCGAGCATCATAACGGAAGCGACGATGACCGGCCGCACTGCGCACAACGCGAACGGCCAACGATTGTCAATGTCGCCGGATGTCCGCTACGCTGGCGCAACGTACAAAAAGAACAAGGAGCCGCGATGAGCGAAACCACCCCCGCACCCGACTTCACCCTCCCCGCCACCGGCGACCGCACGGTCACCCTTTCTGAACTGCGAGGCAGCAAGGTCGTGCTGTACTTCTACCCCAAGGACAACACTCCCGGCTGCACCAATGAAAGCAAGGACTTCCGCGACCTGCATGCCGACTTCGCCGCTGCCGGCTGCGCGGTCTTCGGCATCTCACGCGACGGCATGAAATCGCACGAGAATTTCAAGGCCAAACTGGAACTGCCCTTCGATCTCGTTTCCGATGCCGACGAAGCCGCATGTCAGGCTTTCGAAGTCATCAAGATGAAGAACATGTACGGCAAACAGGTGCGCGGCATCGAACGCTCCACCTTTCTGATCGATGCGCAGGGCAACGTCGCGCGCGCCTGGCGCGGTGTGAAGGTAGCCGGCCATGCAGCCGAAGTCCTTGCCGCCGCGCAGACACTCTGAGGAAACCCGGAACCAAGCGGACGTCGTCAGTGCGAGCGCAGCGCGGCAATCCCGGCCTCCTTGGCTGCAATGACGTGCGACATCGATTCGCCACTTCGTGCCTGGCAATGACAATTCTTCAGTATCGCCCCAAGCCCCTCGCCCACTGGGCACCGCCCGAGAGAGCCCCGGAATGACCAAGCGCGCCAACCGCAAGAACTCATCAGACTGCAAACTGTTCGTCCTTGACACCAACGTGCTGATGCACGACCCCACCAGCCTCTTCCGCTTCGAGGAGCACGACATCTACGTGCCCATGATGACGCTGGAAGAACTGGACTCGAACAAGAAAGGCATGTCCGAAGTCGCGCGCAACGCGCGCCAGGCCAGCCGGACCATGGACGAGATCGTGTCGTCCTCCGAAGACGGCATCCGCGAGGGCATCGCGCTCGACGAACCGTCGCACGGCATGGCCAGCGGCAAGCTGTTCCTGCAGGCCGAGGCCATCAACTTCCAGTTGCCCGACGCCCTGCCCACGGTCAAGGGCGACAACCAGATCCTCGCGGTGGTGATGCACCTGGCCGAGACCCATCCGGGGCGGCCGGTGATCCTGGTGTCGAAAGACATCAACATGCGCATCAAGGCCCGCGCGCTGGGCATCGAGGCGCAGGACTACTTCAACGACAAGGTGCTGGAAGACAGCGACCTGCTGTACACCGGCTCGCGCGAGCTGACGGCCGACTTCTGGGAAGCCCACGCCAAGGGCATGGAGTCGTGGAAGGAGGAGGCCCACACCCGCTACCGCCTCACCGGCCCGATGGCGTCCGACCTGCTGCTCAACGAATTTCTCTACCAGGATGGCGATACACCGCTGCAGGCCTGGGTGCGCGACAAGCGCGGCAACACCGTCGAGATCGAGTCGCTGACCGACTACAGCCACGGCAAGAACAGCGTATGGGGCATCACCGCGCGCAACCGCGAGCAGAACTTCGCGCTCAACCTGTTGATGGACCCCGAGATCGACTTCGTCACCCTGCTCGGTCAGGCCGGCACCGGCAAGACGCTGCTCACGCTCGCCGCGGCGCTCACACAGGTGCTGGAGACCAAGCGCTTCTCCGAGATCATCATGACCCGCGTGACGGTGCCGGTGGGCGAGGACATCGGCTTCCTGCCCGGTACCGAGGAAGAAAAGATGGCGCCGTGGATGGGCGCGCTGGAGGACAACCTCGACGTGCTCAACGGCACCACCGGCGAGGGCGGCGAATGGGGCCGTGCGGCCACGCGCGACCTGATCCGCAGCCGCATCAAGATCAAGAGCCTGAACTTCATGCGCGGGCGCACCTTCATCAACAAGTTCCTGATCATCGACGAGGCGCAGAACCTCACGCCCAAGCAGATGAAGACGTTGATCACGCGCGCCGGTCCGGGCACCAAGGTGGTGTGCCTGGGCAACATCGCACAGATCGATACGCCGTATCTGACCGAGGGCAGTTCCGGCCTGACCTTCGTCGTCGACCGCTTCAAGGGCTGGGCGCATTCGGGCCACATCACGCTGCAGCGCGGCGAGCGCTCGCGGCTGGCCGATCACGCGGCCGAGGTCCTGTAGCCGCAACGCCTCAGGCAGGAGGGACCCGATGGAACAGACCGCACCGCAGATGCTGGCAAGCGCCAACCTCGAGTTCCTCCGCCGCTACACCCCCTTCGACGGCATGCAGGCAGAGGCCCTGCAGTTCCTCGCCGAACGCGTGCAACTGGCCCATTACCCGGCCGGCAGCGAGCTCCTCACGCCGGCAATGGGACCTCCGCGATCCTTCTACATCATCGAACGAGGCAGCGTGCAGGCCCTGCAGCATGGCTCGCTCGCCGGCAGCGGGGACGAAACCCTGACACTGGGCGCCGGCGAATGCTTCCCGATCGGCGCGATCTCCGCCCACCGTCCTACCACCAACACCTACACCGCCATCGAGGACAGCTACCTGTATGAACTGCCGGCCGAGGATTTCCTCGCCTTGATGCAGATGAGTCCCGAGTTCCACCTGTTCTGCACACGCTTCATCGCCAGTCTGCTGGGACAATCGCGCCAGCAGCTGCAAACCAGCTTCACTCAGCGTGCGGCCGAACAGCAGACCATGACCACGCCGCTCGGCAGCCTGCTGGCACACGAACTGGTCAGCGTTCAGCCGGAAACGCCGGCCCGTGCCGCGCTCGAACTGATGGCCGAGAAGCATATCGGTTGCATGGTGGTCATCGATGCCGCAGGTCTTCCGGTGGGCATCCTGACGCAAAGCGACATCATCCCGCGGGTGGTGCTCGCGGGTGCCGACATGGCCGCGCCCATCTCCACGCTGATGACCCCCTCGCCGCTGACGGCACCGATCAGCGCCACCGCATATGACGCCGCACTCGACATGGCTACCCACGGCATCCAGCACCTGGTCGTCGTCGATGGCCAGGGACGCGCGGCCGGCGTGGTTTCCGAACGCGACCTGTTCTCGCTGCAACGCATCAGCCTGCGCCAGATCCGCGCCAGCATTGACGGGGCCACCGACATCGACGCGCTTGAACGGGCCGCGCGCGACATCCGCCAGCTCGCCCTCAACCTGATCGCACAGGGCATCGCGGCAGAACAGCTGACACAGTTCATCTCGGCCCTGAACGACGCCCTCACCCGCCGCATCATCGAACTCGAGCTGGCCCATCACGACCTGCATGGCCTGGATTTCGCTTGGCTCGCTTTCGGCTCGGAAGGCCGTCACGAGCAGACGCTGTCCACCGACCAGGACAACGGCCTGCTGTTCTGCGCCCCCGAACAGGAGGTCGAGCCGCTGCGCCAGCGCCTGCTCGTCTTCGCCCGCGACGTCAATCAGCACCTGGCCCGCTGCGGCTTTCCCCTGTGCACCGGCAACATCATGGCGAGCAACCCGGAACTGTGCCTGACACCGGACGAATGGCGGGCACGCTTCGCCAGGTGGATCCGCGAACCCGACCCGCAGGCGCTGCTGAATGCCTCGATCTTCTTCGACTTTCGCGTGCTGGCCGGCAATGAACGTCATGGCGAGGCGCTGCACGACTGGCTGCACCGTGCAGCACGCGGCAACTTGACCTTCCTTCGCCTGATGGCCGAGAACGCTCTAAAGGTGGCGCCGCCGCTGGGCCGTTTCCGTGATTTCGTCGTCGACGCCAACGGGCTTGTCGACCTGAAGAAATCCGGCGCCCGCCTGTTCGTCGACGCCGCCCGCATCTTCGCGCTGCGCGCCGAGGTCGGTGCCAGCAACACCGCACAGCGCTTGCGCCAGGCCTGCGGACGAATGGGCATGCGCGCCGAAGAGGTGTCGGCGATGATCGACGGTTTTCATTTCATCCAGCTGCTGCGCCTGCGCTCCCAGCATCTGGACACCGAACACGATGCGCCGGGTGACAACTGCGTACGCCCGGAAGACCTCAACGAACTCGATCGCCGCATCCTGAAGGAAGCCTTCCGTCAGGCTCGCAAGCTGCAACTGCGGCTGAAGCTGGACTACCAGCTGTGAAATTGTTCGGTCGCCTGCTGCCGGGTCGGCACGCCAGATCAGCGCTGCCGCACGAACTGCGAGAGGCTCTTGCAAGCTGGTTGGTCGAGCCTCCACCTGATCTCACACTGACGCACAGCGAAACCCGCTATGTCGTGCTCAACACCCGCGCCAGCGACGTCAACCCGGATCGCGCCACGCTGCAGTCCGTCGCGGCGGTTGCGATCGAAGGGGGACGCCTGGCGGCTCGGAACAGTTTTCACGCAAATCTCGATACCCATCCGGAGCAGCAGTTGACTGCACTCCTCCGGTTCGCCGCAGCCGGTCCGATCGTGGTGTTCAACGCCGAGCTCAACCGTGCCCTGCTCGAACGCGCCTTGCGCAAGCACCTCGACGTCACGCCGCAATGGCTGTGGCTCGATCTCTACTGGCTGCTGCCGGCCCTGTTCGGCGAAGTGCATGCCAAGCCCGTGCGTCTTTCACAGTGGATGGACAGTCTCGAGCTGGGCACCTTCCAGCGCTATCACGCCCTGGGTGACACCTGGGTGCTCGCCCGGTTGCTGCTCGCCCTGCAGTCGCGCGCGCTGACCGAGGAACGGCGCACTCCGGCCAGTCTCGCCGATCTTGAAGCCTCGCTGCGAGCCGTCGCGACACGCTGACCGCGGTCAGCCCTCATCGCCTTTGCAGTTCACCCTGCAACCGTCGCAGCGTCGCTGCGGGATGCTGCGGCCAAGCGCCTGCTCGAGTGCGCAGACCGATCGGCGGCAGCATACGCACACAACCCCCTCGCGGCTGGCCATCTGACGGAAGCGCTTCATGACGTTGTGACCCAGGAAATCCGTGAACAGGATCACGATTCCGACACCGGCGGGTAGCGGCGCGCTTCGACGCTGATGACTGCTGTCGCGGCCGCTGACGTGTTGCGCGATACGTATGCCGAAGCGGTCCAGTACGTCGGGAATGTTGCCCAGGCGATCGGCGCCGACCAGTAGTGCGTTCATGAACACCTCATTGCGAATGATTCGCACTAAGATTATTTCACGCGGACACCCATTGCAATTAGGAATCGTTCCCGTTACGATTCGCACACCTGTTCCGACTCCCAACCAAAGGCAATGATGATGAAGAAACGCGCTCTACTGATCACCCTCCTCGCCGCCATCGGCATCCCGACCATCGCTGCGGCTGCCGACAAGGAGCTGAACATCTACTCTGCCCGTCATTACCAGACGGACGAAGCCCTGTATGGCGAATTCACCCGTCAGACCGGGATCAAGATCAACCGCATCGAAGCCAAGGAAGACGAGCTGATCGAGCGCATCAAGAACGAAGGTGCCAACAGCCCGGCCGACATCTTCATCACGGTGGATGCTTCACGCCTGGGTCATGCCGACAGTCTCGGCCTGTTCGCGCCGTTCCAGTCCGACGAGATCGACGCGCGCATTCCGACGCACTTCCGCACCGACACCTGGGTCGCCTTTTCGACCCGCGCCCGCGTGATCGTTTACAACCCGGAGCTGGTCAAGGCCGAGGACGTACAGACCTACGAGTCACTCGCCGATCCCAAACTCAAGGGCAAGGTATGCACGCGTACCGGCGCCCATCCGTACAACCTGTCGCTGGGCGCTGCCATGATCCACCACCACGGTGCCGAGAAGACCGAGGAATGGGCCAAGGGCATCGTCGCCAACTTCGCACGTGCACCGAAGGGAGGCGACACGGACCAGATCCGTGCCGTCGCCGCCGGCGAGTGCGGCGTGGCGATCGCCAACAGCTACTATTTCGCGCGCCTGATGAACTCCGACCGCGAACAGGACCAGAAGGTGATCGAGTCGGTGAAGTTCGTGTGGCCGAACCAGAACAGCTGGGGCACCCACGTAAACGTTTCCGGCGCCGGTGTGCTCAAGCACGCACCCAACCGGGAAGCAGCGAAGAAGTTCCTCGAATACCTCGCTTCGGATGACGCCCAGCGCTACTTCGCCGACGGCAACAATGAATGGCCGACGGTGCCGAGCGTGAAAACCGACAACGCCGCGCTCGACAAACTTGGCAGCTTCAAGGCCGACAACATGCCGGTGTCCGCGCTGGCGAAGAACGTGCCGGAAGCCCAGAAGATCTACGATCGCGCCGGTTATCGCTGATCCGGGCCGCCACCCCCAGCAAAAACGCCAGCCCGAGGGCTGGCGTTTTTCATGTGAGGGTCTGCAGGGCGGGACGAGCTGCAGGCGAATTCCGACACCGGCGTCTGGGGCAGCGACGGCGTCGCACCGCTGCGCTCTTTGCGACCTATATGTCCTCCTGCGCGGCCGCAGCGGCCGCCGCGGCCAGCATCTCCGCGCGTGAGTCCGGCGTTTCCAGACTGATCCGCCCGAGCGCTCCGGCGCGGAAGTCGTTGAGCAGGATCTGCGCCGCCTTCTCGACGTCCATGCCACCGCCCCTCACCAGACAACCGCGACGCCGGCCGACTTCCTCGACCACGCCCCAGGCGTCCACCTTGGCCGGATCGAGCTTGTAGCGCTCTGCCAGACTCTGCGGATAGCGTGCAAGCAGCACCCCGGCGAGGAATTCCGCCACTTCTTCGTCGATCACCGCATTGCGGCCGATGGCGTGACAGGCGGCCAGCATGAAGCCGTCGGAATCGTGCCCGATTTTCGGCCACATCATTCCCGGCGTATCGGTGAGCGTCATGTGGCCGCCGAAATCCAGCGTCTGCTGCGACTTGGTCACCGCCGGCTCGTCGCCGACCTTGGCCACCTTGCGCTTGAGCAGCGCGTTCATGAGCGTCGATTTGCCTACGTTGGGGATGCCCATGATCATGATGCGCAGCAGCTTGGTGCCGTCGCTGCGATGCGGCGCAAGCTTCTGGCACATCGCCGGCACGCGCGCCACGTCGCCGGGGTTCTTGCACGA